>NZ_JBSWZS010000012.1:0-48944 GCF_054170725.1 Mycoplasma pogonae
TTCCGAATCATTTACTTGTTGCTCAAGCAAATGATGATAAAAATAAAAGCCAAAAAACGAGAGACTTTTCAACTACAAAAACCAACCAAAAATGAGTGACTGATGTAACACAATTTTCATTTAAGGAACAAAAGATATTTCTTTCTCCGATTATGGATTTACATACTTGTGAAATTATTGCTTATGATATTTCTAAATCTCCCGACTTTAAGCAAATTAAAAAAATTCTACAACAAGCTTTTAATAAATTTAATAATTTAAAAGGATTAATTTTTCATTCAGATCAAGGATGAAAATATCAAATGAAAAAATATTAAAATGCTTTAGAAGAAAAAGGGATTATTCAATCAATGTCAAGAAAAGGGAATTGTTTAGATAATTCAATTATGGAAAACTTTTTTGGAATCCTAAAAAGAGAAATGCTGTATGGACATAAACATGAATTTGAGGATATTGAAGATTTAATTAAAGCAATAGAAAACTACATTGAATATTATAATAACCAAAGGATATCAATTAGATTAAATAAAATGACCCCCACAGAATTCAGGGATCATTCAAATACTTAAAATTTATAAGTCCAACTTTTGGGGCGCATAGCAAGCAGTTTTTTTAAAAATTATTATTTAATTCTATGAAAAATAATTTCACCTTTTTTAATAATGGTGTGATCAAATTTATGATAATCATTAATTTGATTAAATTCTAAATCTTGAACATTTAGTTGCTTAGCAACTTTTGCCATATTATGAATTAAAACTGGTTTTAGCATTGCTGCCATAGCATAAATTCCATTTAATAGTGTATTTAATACAACTTCTAATCGTTCTAAATCATTTTTTAAAGTTCAAGGCTTAGTTTTGTCAATGTAGCCATTTAAATCATTACCTAAATTCATAACTTCCTTAAAAGCATTATGAATTTGAAAATTATCAAATTCTTTTTGGTAATTATTAAATTTAGTAGCAATAGCTGAATAAACATCATTTTCTAATTCAGTAAATTTTTTGGGCAAATACTGTACTGGTTGAGTCAGAAAATTTTGTTCTATCATTGCTGTAGTACGTGATAGTAAGTTTCCAAAGTTATTAGCTAAATCAGTATTTGTTGCAGTTACTAATAAAGCTTCATCAAAAATCCCGTCATCAAAAATCCCGATTTTGCTAACGAAAAAATATTTTAAAATTTCTGAATCATATTTAGCTAGTAATTGCAATGGGTCAATTGTATTGCCTTTAGATTTTGACATTTTACCTTGGGGAGTAATAATTCAACCGTGAGACAAAATTGTTGAAGGTAAACGTTCTCCAATTGCTTCTAACATAATTGGTCAATAAATGCAGTGGAATCTAGTAATTTCTTTTCCTACAACATGCACAATTTCATCACCATGTTTTCAGTATTTTTGATACAAATTATCACCAGGTAAAGAAAAACCTAATAATGATAAATAGTTGAATAATGCATCAATCCAAACATAAACAACATGTTTGGGATCGTTAGGCACCTTAATTCCCCAATCAAAAGAAATTCTGGTAATTGATAAGTCTTCTAATCCTTTATCAATAAAATTGTTTTTCAAGTCATTAATGATTTTTTGAGGAATATTAATTTTTTTATCTTCAGCTAGCGTTTTTTGTCATCACTTTGAAAATTGTGACATTTTTAAAAAATATGATTCTTCAGAAATTTCAATTAATTCATGGCCACTAACGGGGTGATAATATTTTCCTTCTACAAAATTTGCTTGAGTTGGGGTTAGAAATTCCTCATCACTTACAGAATAAAGTCCACGATATAGACCTTTATAAATCAATCCCAAATCTAACATTTTTTGAAAAACATTTTGAATAACTTTTTTATGTTTTTCATCAGTAGTGCGAATAAAAACATCATAATCAATAGCTGATTTTTGTCATAAATTATAAAATTTAGCAACTTGTTGATCAACATAGTCTTGGTTAGTCATGTTGTTAGCTGCAGCTTTTTGAGCAATTTTTTGGCCATGATCATCAGAACCGGTTGAAAAATAAGTATCATAACCTTGCATTTTTTTATAATTCCGCAAAACTCAAGCAATTGTTGTTGAATACAAATGCCCAATATGCAAATCACCTGATGGGTAATAAATTGGGGTTGTAACATAAAACGTTTTGTTTTTATTGTTCATTTTTATAATCCTTATTCTGTTTAATTTTTTGGGGTTTATAAAGTTTTACCACAGCTGGTAAATATTCGTGTTTTGAACTATCTTCGGGATGTAAGTAAATATTAGTTTCAAATTTAGTTCCTCAACCAGATTGAAAACGCGCTTCAACTAAAAAAAATTTTGCTTTTTCATAAATTCGCGGAAAAACTAATTGAATTCTTTTTGGCTCAAATTTATATTTCCGCATTAATTCCAAACAATCCACCATTCGTTCGATCGGCATAACCATTGCTAGATACCCTTTTTGTTTAATAATTTTTGCAGAACCTTGAATAATTTGCTCGAGGTTTAATTTAATTTCATGTGTTGCAATTAATTTTTCATTACTAGAAACTTTTTTAGGCAAATTATTGTTAACTTTATAAAATGGAGGATTGCAGACGATGGCATCGTATTTCAAAGCTTGTTGCTTGTTATGTTGTTTATAAAAAACATTAAAATCACCATTAATAATGTTAATTTGTTGCTCTTTGTGATTTAGCTCTAAATTAAGTTTAGCAATTTCAGCAGCCCGAGCTTGAATTTCAAGAGCATCAATTTGCAATTTTTCACTTCGTTCAGCCATAAAAATCGCTAAGGCACCATTATTTGTACCAATTTCTAACATTTTTTTAACACTGCGATTAATTGAAACAAAATTACCTAATAAAATTGTATCAACAGAATAATTAAACATATCTTTATCCTGGTAAACATACAAATTTGAATCATATCCTAAAGAATTTTTAATTAAAGATGATTTCATATTGCTATATTTTACCAATTTTAATCAACTTCCCGTGTTTTTAATTTTTCATTAGCTTTTTTTCAATCAGGGTAATATAGAGTTAAAATTTTTTTAAACCTTGTACTGTGATTCATTTCAAAACAATGCGCTAATTCATGAACAATCACAGAATCAATTACATCAACTTTGAAAAAAGCTAGTGTTGATGAATAACTAATTAATCTGCAACTGCGATTAAAAGCTCAACTAGTTTTTAAATTATTTATTTCAATTGTTAGTGCTTTTTCAATTCCCATTTTTTTAGCTCATTGTGTTTGTCGTTCTTTTAATAACTCCAAAAATCTTCCATCAATATAATCCAAAATTGCTTTTTCTAATGTAGATTTTTCTATGTTAGGAATTAGATAAATATCTTTATCTAAATAAATTAGATATTGTTGTTCTTTATTTTGTTGAATATAAAAGGTTTTTTTGATTCCAAATAAATAAAATCATCCACTTTCAAGGTCAAACATTTTTTTAGTATAAATTTTTTTTACTTTTAAAATTTTGGGTATTTCAGCTTTAATTAATAAATCAATAACGGCATCACTATTTTTGAAATAATGCGAAAACATAGCAACTATCTCTAAATTTCTTTTATCAATTTTTAATCTAATTTGAAGTGCCTTATTAATATTTTTATAATTAGTATAAACTATTTTGATTCTATAATTCTGACCATCTTCTGCCCATGTAAAAGTAATTAAATCATTATCTCAATCAATTTTAAAATTTTTTAATGAAGAATTTTCCATAGTCTTTTACTTTTGTAGTAATATGTTTTTCAATTTGATCTTTAATAATTTCTACTTTAACATCATTTAATTTAGCTTCCCGTTTGGCCATAACCTCTTGCATTAAAAATTTTGAAAAATTACTTTCAGGAATTTTAAAAACATTGCCGCTGCTAGTTTTAACACCGAAATTAACTGTTTGATCTCCATAAATGTATAAATGCAGTACAGCAACTTCATAATTCACGATATTTTCAATTTCTTTTATTAAAGCTGCCTTGTGTAAATTTAACTTTTCAAAAATAGTAACCTGCTTTTTATGAATTTCTACCCAATCTTTTTGCTCTAAATCTCCCAATACATAATCTTTAGTTGGAAAAATATCTACTACCACAACAGCTTTCCGATTAACGATAATCCCGTCAACAAAATAGTTTTTACCATCAATTTGGTATAAATTTGTAGGTATTCATAATGATTTGTTATTTATGGCAATTTTTTTAATTGCTTCATAGGTTTTATGCATTTGAGTTTCCAATGCTTCTTGTTTATTATTTTGCTGCTTTTTGATATATCAAAAAAAACTTACAAAACTTATCATTGCAATAAAAAAAACAAAACCTAAGGTGATAAAAAAGATTATTCAAATTTGTTGTTGTGGCATAAGATTTCAACTTCCAATTTTAGATTAAAAAAATAATTTCTATTTATATAAAAAATGTTATCATTTATTTTTTAAATTTTGTTTTTTTAGTATAATGTTAAGACAAATTACATGTGTAGATTTTTTTATTATAATTTTCAATATTTTATATTCTTAAATCAATTTAAAATTTAATTTTATAATCATAATAATATAGGAGAAATTTAATGGCTAATATAAAATCAAAAATTAAACGAATTAAAACTAATGAAAAATCAAGAGTTCGTAATGCTGCAATTAAATCAAGAGTGAGAACAGCAATTAAAAAAGTAAAACTAGCAGTTACCAAATCTGCGACTCCTGAAGAAATTAAAGAATTAACTTCAAAAGCTCACAAAGAAATTAACACAGCTTGTTCAAAAGGTGTTTTACATAAAAATAACGCTTCTAGAAAAACTTCTCGTTTAGCACAATTCGTTGAAAAAAATAGTACCAACCCAACAGTTTAAGAAATAATTTAAAATTATCTATTTCTATAGATAATTTTTTAATTTTAAGTTTTTTAATTATTAATAAAAGGACATTATTTATGAAAATTTTTAAATCAATTAAACCAATTCACTTTGCAACTATAGCGTTAGCTACAACTCCAGCGATTTTAGTGGCTTGTGGTGCGCAAACTTTAAATGATGCTACCCAAAAAATATTTGGATCACAAATGAGTGAAAAAAAATTTGATGAAACTTTTGAAAAAGTTATTGAATTATCTAATTCTAATAGGGACTTAGCAATTTATGGTAAATATTTAACTAATACTTCAATTTATGATGCTCAAAATGCGCAGTTTAATCCTAAATATTTTAATAATATAATTTTTGGTGACCGTTTTCTAAAAATTACAGATTTACTAAAAGAATACAAAACACAACCAAGTTCAAAAAACGAGACACCATTGTTTCAAGCGATTGAAACATTCATGAACAAAAACATAGAAAATGCAAAATTGTTTGATAGCAAATATGTGCAATTAAGTGAAAAAATAAGCGGAAGTAATCCCGATAAACTAAGTCAATTACAAACACTAAATGTCGATTTAGTTAACGAAGTTGTAAATTATCTATTATTAAAAAATAACCCTGAATTAGCAACAAACTCTCAAGCACAAGACAAATTAACGAAATTACATAATTCTATTCAAACTAAAATTCAAAGTACTGTAAATTTTGTTAAGGAATTAATGGAGATTTTGGATGAAGTAACAATCACTAAATTTAATAGTTTTTTAGAAGATTTAAATAAAATTCCAGCAGCTGGAAGTAGTGAAAATATAATTAGCCAAAAATTCTTAGAGCTAAAGAAGGATTTTTTGGAAAAACCAAATATTCCAAATTATTTCAATAAAAATCAAACAAATAGTAATTTTTATTCATTAACCCAAATGAAAAATGATTTACAAAAATTTACCGAAATTTTAAAAAATGAAGTAAAGTTAAATGAAGTTTTAAATTCTAAATTACCGGAAAAAGAATTTAACACTCAAAATGAATTTAGTAAAAAATTTAATGAATTTTTATTAACTTTCGAAATTTTTCAACCATTTTTTTGGTTAACTTATGATATTAATTTTTATAATGATGAATTATTTAATGTTAAAAAAGGTTGATATTGAAATACAGACTCATACCTTTATTTAACAAAAGATTTTTATAATAAAGAAATTATTGAAGAATTAAATAAAGCACAAAATTCAACAGATGCAGATATTATAAAAATTCGTGATTTTAATACTAAAAATACTTTAAAAATTCAAGCAATTAGTGCATATCTTGACAGTATTTTTACTAAATTTTTAGAAACTTCAAAAACTCCAGAAAGCATTTTTAAATCAAAAGTGTTGTTTTTGCTAAATCAATACTTAAGTAATTATGCAAATTTGAAAAATTTAGAAAATTTTAAATATTTTAAAGAAGTTTATGCAAATCAGATTGAAAATATTACAAAAGTTGTAAACCAAAATAAAACACAGGTTGAGAATATCTGAGAAGAATTCCTTGATAATTATAAAAATTTTATTAAAAAAATCGATGATATGAATCCTGCAGTTTGAAATGAATTAATTGCTGATTTAAATAATGTACAGCTAAATTTAAACAATCCAAACCCACTTGTACAAAGTTTTATTAAATTTAAAACATCAATGACATCAGAACAAAGTGTTATATTCATTTTGCAACATTTAAAACAATTTTTGGAAAATCAATTAAAGCTAGCTCAAGAAATGGGGCTTGATAATTTGACCCAAATGCATGCGCTTAATATGGAAATAGCAAAATTTAAATAATCAAAACCCGCTAATATAAATCATTTTGACTCCCATTTTATTTAGGGAGTTTTTATGTCCAAAAAATTAACAAATTTTGTAATATATAAATTCAAAAAATATTGAAATAAAAAAATATATTTCTAAAAATTATTTCAAGTATTCAAAAATTTAATAAATTATTTCACTAATTAATTTATTAGGTATTACAAAATACAAAAGAATTTGCTAGAATTAACTAAAATTATAGTAATTGAAAACCGCAATTAGTTTTTAAAACATAATTAAAAAAACAATGATTAACATTCCCTTAATTTATGAATATAAAAAAATTAGCACTTTTGTTTGGAGAGTGCTAATTTTTATGTTATAATGTATTTCGTATTTCTAATAAATGATATTATAGAGAGGTGGAAAATGGCTAAAGAAATAATTTTAGGTATTGACTTAGGAACAACTAACTCAGTTGTTGCTATTATTGAAGATAAACAACAAAAAGTTTTAGAAAATTTAAATGGTAAGCGTACAACACCTTCTGTTGTGGCTTTTAAAAATGGTGAAGTAATTGTTGGTGAAGTTGCAAAACGTCAATTGGAAACAAATCCAGATGCAATCGCATCAATTAAGCGTTTAATGGGAACAACTCAAACCGTTAAGGCAAATGGCAAAGAATATAAACCTGAAGAAATTTCGGCAATGATTTTACAACATTTAAAAGAATATGCTGAAAAGAAAATTGGTCACAAAGTAACAAAAGCAGTTATTACTGTGCCAGCATATTTTGATAACGCACAACGTGAAGCAACCAAAACAGCAGGGAAAATTGCTGGTTTAGATGTGTTAAGAATTATTAACGAACCAACCGCAGCAGCTTTAGCTTTTGGAGCTGATAAAAAAGATAAAGAACAAAAAATCCTTGTTTATGACTTAGGTGGTGGAACATTTGACGTTTCAGTTTTAGAACTAGAAAATGGAACATTCGAAGTTTTATCAACTAGCGGTGACAACCACCTTGGTGGAGATGATTGAGATAATGAAATTGTAAAATGAATGATTGAAAAAATCAAAGCAGAATACAATTTTGATCCTTCAAATGACAAAATGGCAATGGCTCGTTTAAAAGAAGAAGCTGAAAAAGCTAAAATTACATTATCAAATCAAGCAGTTGCTAATATTTCATTACCCTTTTTAGCAATTACAGATAATGGACCAATTAACGTTGATTTAGAAATTAAACGTTCAGAATTTGATGAATTAACAGCTCACTTAGTTGATCGTACTAGAAAACCAATTATGGATGCTTTAAAAGAAGCAAAAATTGAAGCTAAAGATTTAGATGAAGTTTTACTAGTTGGTGGTTCAACACGAATTCCTGCAATTCAAACTATGGTAGAACATACACTAGGTAAAAAACCAAATCGTAGTATTAACCCAGATGAAGTTGTAGCAATTGGTGCTGCAATTCAAGGTGCTGTTTTAGCTGGAGAAATTGATGATGTATTATTACTAGATGTTACTCCTCTTTCATTAGGGATTGTTACTGAAGGTGATATTAATACAGTTATCATTCCAAGAAATACTACAATTCCGGTAACCAAGAGTCAAGTTTTCTCAACAGCAGTAGATAACCAAACCGAAGTAACAATTTCAGTTGTTCAAGGTGAAAGACAAATGGCTGCTGACAACAAAATGTTGGGAAGATTTAATTTATCAGGAATTGAACCAGCACCACGTGGTGTTCCGCAAATTGAAGTTTCTTTCTCAATTGATGTTAATGGAATTACTAAGGTTACTGCCAAAGATAAAAAAACAAATAAGGAACAAACAATTACTATTGAAAATTCAGGTAGTTTAACTGAAGAAGAAATCCAAAGAATGATTAAAGAAGCGGAAGAAAATCGTGAAGCTGACGCTAAGAAAAAAGAAAAAGTAGAAGTAACTGTAAGGACAGAAACTTTAATTTCACAACTTGAAAAATCAATTAAAGAAAATGGTGAACAAGTTGATGCAAAACAAAAAGA
The DNA here is from genome assembly GCF_054170725.1 of Mycoplasma pogonae. NCBI lineage: Bacteria > Bacillati > Mycoplasmatota > Mollicutes > Mycoplasmatales > Mycoplasmataceae > Mycoplasma > Mycoplasma pogonae. The sequence continues at coordinate 8,697 of NZ_JBSWZS010000012.1, forward strand.
AGCAGCAGAAAAACAAATTCAAGAATTAAAAGATTTATTAAAAGAAGAAAAAATAGAAGAGCTAAAAAATCGTTTAGATCAAATTGAGCAAATTGCACAAAGCTTTGCACAATCTGCAGCGAATCAATCAGCTAATAAAGAAGAAAATAAAGATACTTTTACAGCTGATGTAGAAGAAAAAGATAAAAAATAATATTACACAAAATTGTAAAAATAGAAATCTTATTTTAAAACTAACTTATTAATACAACGCAATATAATATTTACAAAAACATCACTACCCTCCTTTCTGTAGTGATGTTTTTTGTCCAAATAAATGACAAATTCCTAATTTTAAAATATGATATAATTTTTTAATATTATTTTGAGATTAACTCAAGTAGAAATGAGAACAAAATTTGTTTCCTTTTACCCTAAAAGATTTTAATGATAATTTAAACCTTGCCATTTTTGTGAATTTCCTAGTTTATGCTGTTATTTTGTTAGTTGGACCAATTATTTTAATTACCCTTATTTCTTTTTTGAAACCACGGATTAAAAAAAGTAGTAACATTTATTTATATGCTTTTTCAGCAGGAATGTTAATTTTAATTGGAACTGTTGGTTTTATGGGCGAAGCTTATCAAAAAGTTGAAAGTTTCGTGCACAATCCCAGTACTGGCTTAGATAGTTTTGTACACCAAAACCCCAATTGAGGTGGACAATTAATTGCAGCTGGAGTTGTAGGTGGCGGAGCATTAATTGGTTTAAGTGTGATATTCATTGTCCGTTACTTTTTTGTGCGGTTTTTTGGCGAAACACATAGTGATCATCATGAGCATGATCACCACGATCAAATGATTAATATGACTGATGTTGATAATCCCAAATCAGCTTGATTAGCAATTTTATTATTACTTTCACATCGTACAATTGATGGGTTTGTTTTGGGGTCAACAATTTCAAAATTAGCCCGTGGTGAATCATTGAATGTTGGTTTGATTGTGACATTTAACTTACATATTGTAATTGAAATTTTAATTATTTATTACCGTCAAATCCAGTATGGCCAAACAATTAAAAAAGCTGTAATTTATAATTTACTAACAACATTTTTATTGTTACCTATTATGTTAGTCGGAGCTTTTTTGCATCAGTACATTGAATCAGTTGGGTTATTACTACCAATCATTAATGCCGGTGGTGGGGCGGTATTAACTTTTGTAGCTGTCATTGAATTGGTACCGGAATTTATTCACCTTCGTAAAGGATCAAAACGGCACTGATATATTACCTTAGCAGCTTTTGCTTTGGGGATTATTTTTGCTTTGGTATTGTTATCTTTCCATAGTCATGCTGAACATGTAAATTGAAACAATGGTAGCATTTTTGATGCGACAATCCCTGTTTAAACAGGAATTTTTTTCATAAATTATTTATAAAAAAGCATTGAAAATTTAAGTTTTTAAATATAATTTTTTGGACATGACAAATTTTTTTAACTTAACTTCAACAAACATTACTCCAATTTTCTCCGAAACTGCGGAATCATATTTCCCAGAATTTTCGGGACACATAATCTGAATCAATATTCTTGTATTACTTTTTGGATATTTAATGGGTTCATTAAATTTTTCACTAATTTTTTCAAAGCTATGAAAAAAAGAGGACATTCGTGACAAAGGTTCTAAAAATGCCGGAGCCACAAACACATTGCGTGTTTATGGTAAAAAGGTTGCTTTAGCAGTTTTTGCACTAGATGCTTTAAAATCATTTTTTGCCGTACTATTTGTTTGAATTTTTGCTTCGCAAATGTTTTTAACAACATTGAATATTCACTATGCAAATATTTTTCCAACTCTTGCCGGCGTGGGAGCAATTTTTGGACACATGTTTCCAGTGTTTTTTAAATTCCGCGGCGGAAAAGGTGTTTCTTCATTTTTTGGTTTATTACTAGCAACTAATGTTTTATTATTTTTAATTGCCGTTTTATTATTTATCATTATTGTGATTTTTACTAAATACGTTTCAGTTGCCTCGATGGCAGCGCCAATGATTGCAGCATTTTTAGCTTTTATACCATTCATGACGCAAGCGCCACTTGGAACATTAAATTTTACAGGTAATTTATGATGATGGACACAATTATTTTGATTGCCGCCAATTTTCCTAATTTTAACCCAATTAACCATCATTTTTGCTCACCACAGCAATATTCAAAGACTAGTTAACAAAACTGAAAATGCTTTAAATTTAAGTAAATTAAAAGCAAAGCGAAAAGATCGTAAATAATTTTATGGCTGTAGCAATTATTGCAGAATATAACCCTTTTCATAATGGTCATATTTATCAAATCAATTATGCTAAGCAACAATTTCCGGGCGAAAAAATTGTAGTTTTCATGAGTGGAAAATATGTGCAACGTGGAGAATTAGCGATTGCTTCATTTGCTCAACGCAAAGCTGCAGCTTTAGCTGCTGGAGTTGATGAGGTGTATGAAATTCCGTGACAAGCATGCATTCAAGCTGCACATATTTTTGCTCAAACAGCTGTAGAATTAGTTGCTAAACACAAGATTGACAAATTATTATTTGGTAGTGAAACTGATGATGTCGATCTTTTTATAAATATAGCTACTTTAATTTATCAAAATGAAGCTTCTTATAATCAAGTTTTAAAACAGTATTTAAAAACTGGGCTTTCATTCCCAAAAGCTGCGGCTCTAGCGCTTGAAAAATTAAGTGGTAAAGCAATGACATTACCTAATGACATTTTAGGCTTAGAATATGTCAAAGCTATCGTATATAATCATTATCCGATTAAACCGTATTGTTTAAAACGTACAGTTGGTTTTCATTCATTAGAAAGCAACCAACAATTTGCTTCAGCAACATTATTACGGCAAATGATTTATCAAGGTCAAGATATTTCTGATTATAGTCCGATGCGTTTTGAACAAATTCCCGAGCGAATTGAAGATTATTATTCACAATTTCAAACAATTGTAATTAACAAAACTTCAGAACAACTTCGAACAATTAAGTTAGTTGATGAAGGAATTGAAAATTTATTTAAAAAACATATTACTGCTCCAACTTATAATGATTTTGTAGCACAATGTAATTCCCGCCGCTATACTTCAAGCCGCATTAAACGAATTATGCTACATATTTTATTAGATATAAAAAAATAAACATATGATAACTATTTAGCTTAAAATTTTAGCTAATAATTAGTCTTAAATAACGCAGTATTTAAGTTACTTTTTTAATGAAAATAATATAAGTACTAACTACAATTAACAAAAATATTTCTACAAACGTTACTTAACACGCTAGAAATATTTTTTTATTACAATTTTTTAAAAAAACACAAAAGTGCTTATTTTACTAAATTTTTTAGTAAAATATTGACTTTTTTTTGCTTTATAAGGGTATCGCTATATATATATATATATATATAGTAAAATGTAAGCACTAATACTAATAGTTGCATTGTTGCTTCATTGTATTAGTTTTAATAACTAATTTATCATTGCGATATTTCATTTTTTAATTTCTATTATATTAATTATCAATATTTGTATTTAATAAATTACATATTAGTTTTCAAAATACTAAAACTAATATATCCAATTGTTTAAAGAGGTTTTTATGAAAGATTCAAAAAAACAAGCTTTTAAATTATTTAGAAAAACTGCAATGTTTACTTTAGCAAGCTCACCTATTGCTATTTTTGCTTATTCAATTACTGGAGCTACATTTGAAGATGGCACTAATCTTCCTAGAGATGGTGAAAATTATGTTGATTGATTAACTAGAGTTTTTCATTATTTAACTCAAGGGCAAAAAAATACATATGCTCCAATTTTAAAAAGACACCTTAATACAAGAGAAGTAAAAGCTTTAAATCTTCTTATGCAAGAAGTTCGTATCCAAGTGGCTTTTGGTACAACAAATTTTATAGATAAAACAGGATCTTATGTAACTGCTATAAGTGACGCTTCTAACTCAAAATATGTTGATGATTTTATACTTGCTCATTTTAAACTTGCAGAAGTAGTTTTCAAAGATTACTCTGTAATTGATCTTGTAACAATTCAAAATTTACGAAGTGATTATCTTGAAAAACTAAATAAACTTGATGGTTTTACAGTAAATATTAAAAAACTTATTTATGCTAAAACAAATTTAACAAATTCTCAAAAATTAGCTTTGTCTACAGTTGTAGCAAACGAGTTGAGAAAGAAGAGGAGAAATGATTCTGACGATCAGAACAATTTTAACTCTGCATTTTTGGATAAAGTTAATGAGTTCAAAAAACAAAATGAGGATCTTGATGCGGCGATGAAAAATTTAAAAGATGTAGTTGCTGAATATAATACTAAAAAATTAGGAAGCAAATATTTAACTTCAACATCAACAACCAAAAATGCTTTTGATACAGCGTTAAGAAGTGGTACAATAATTCCAGAAACTTATACAGAAATTGATCCTACTGAAGTACAAAAATTAACAGATAAAATTATTGAAACTTATAAAAATCTTGATGGTACTGATAAAAAAGATGAATTGAAAGCAAAATTAAAAACAGCACCTTTTAGTGAATGAAATGATGCAATAATCACTGTAATAACTAACGAAATTGATGGAGCAACTGAATTACAGTTACCGGGTATTGAATCTAAACTTGATAAATTAGGCGTTGAATATACAAACGCAAAAAATGAGATCAATAGTTTAGAAAATTATAAAAACGATCCTGCTAATGAGGTTGATTATAGATTAGCTAAAAATGAGAAAAAAACTAATTTTGATAAAAAAGTAGAAGCACTAAAAACCAAACTAGACAATGCAAAAGACAAAACTGGTGGGGCAGAATTTTGAAATGATACTTCAAAAGCTGATTTTGCTAATTCACTTTCAGCTGCTGAAGCTGCAAAAGATGAACTAAAAGGTAGAGAAAATAAAGAAGCAATAATTACTAAAATTACTAATGATTTACCATATATAGATAGCATTACAAAAACAGAAGTTGAAAATTCATTAGACAATAAAACATCGACACCAGATTATGAAAGTCTACAAAACCACTTTACCAATCTTAAAGCAGCTAATGATAAATACAATGATTTAAAAAATGAATTAAAAAAATATACTGACGCAATCGGCAATCCACAACATGATTTAGCGACCACAGTAACAACTTTAGATAAAAATGTGGTTGATGCTTTAAATGTGATTGTAGGAGCTCCAAAACTTGTTAGTCTTTCTAATTCAACAAGAATTGATACCAATAAAATTACTGCTAAAAATGGAGCTGCAGTTGATGCTGCTATTGCAATCATTACTGACGCAATTTCAAAACTTGATGGACTAGAAATTTTAAAAAATAAAAAACAAGCAGCCATCGAAACTGCTAAAACAGCTATAGATGAACTTGGTTATTTATCGGCATCAGAGAAAAAAACATTCAAAGATGAGTTGGATGTCCTTGACATTAATAATGCTTCAGAATTGCTTGATTCTTTTGAAAAAAACCAACTTACTCCAATTAAAATAAAAGCAACTAATTTAAATGAATTAAATAAAGCTAAAGCTGATTTAAAAACAAAGTTAACTAAAGTTCCATTTAATAAATTAAATAATCCAACAATTGAAGCATTTAAAACAAAAATTGATACTGTAACTTCAATTACTGCTTTAACACCAATTAAAGATGCTGCCAAAGCATTAGCTGATCAAATGGATGCTTGAAAAACAAAATTTAGTGATTTAGAAACATTTAAAACAACAAATGAAAGCTACACATTAGCTTCAGCAACATTAAAAGCTGCTTTTGATACAATTGTAAATGCATTAAAAAATAAAATTGAAAATCAAGATATTTCTAGCCAAACTCCAGCATCAATTGAAAATGAATTTTTGAATGTAGAAACAGAAAAATCTAAGTTAGATGGATTGTTAAATAAACGAAAAGAAGAATCAAGAGAAAAATTAAATAAAGACCCTTTAACTGCATTAAATGCAAAAACTATTGCAGAAATTAATCGTCAAATCAATAGCGCTACAGATATTACTACATTAGATGCTCTTGACAAAAAAGCGACTAAAATAGCTACTGCTTTTAAAGCTTTAAAAACTAAAATAGAAGATTTAAAGCCAATTATAGCCTCGCCAAATTACAAATTAGCTAGTCAAGATAAACATGATTTGATGAAAACTAGTTATGACGCATTAGAAGCTGAAGTTGCAAAAGATGAAAATATTTTAGATACACTTGACACTGCTTTTAATAATTTAGTTGATGAAGCAACAACAGTTGCAGAAAAACTAGATGGAGATAACAATTTAACAACTGCAAAAACAACAATCGGCGGTTTATCTAATTTAGGTATTCAACAAAGAAATAATGCTGATAATAAAATAAGTGACATAACAAAAGTTATCTCAGCCAAAGGTCTAAATGATGCAGTTTCAACTTTTACTAAAATTAATGCTGAAATCGGTAAATCAAAAACAACAATCGGCGGAATAGATGGTTTAATTGATTCAGAAAAAGAAACATTTAAAACTAAATTAGAAGCGGTTGACATTACCAACCTTGATGAAATTCAAGCTAAAAATGCATTTGACAAAATTGAATGAGAAGCTAAAAAAACGGCTTGATATAATAAAGGTATAAAAGACATTGATGGATTAACTCATCTAGCTCCTGCTTTAGTTCAAAAAATTAAAGAAAAATTAAGTAGTTTTAATAAAACTGATACTTCAGAAACTGAAGTTGCATTTAAATTAAAAGTTGATAATTTTGTAAATAAAGTAAAAGCATTAGATGCTAAATTCACTAATGAAATTGCGACTGAATTTAATAAATATGTTGGTGAAATTGGTAAAACAAAATATGATGAAGCCACTAATAAAGATGACCAAAACACTAATGTGTTTAATGCAATAAATGAGATAGTAGCTCCAACTTTAACAAAACCGGGTACATTAACAAACACTTATTCAATTAATACATTAAAAATTGGGTTAGGTACTAGCACAGCTGATATTGAAACAATAATAGATCAATTATCTAATAAAGCAACTGAAGTTGCTAAGAAAATCAAAAAAGCTAAAGAAGATTTAAATGGTGAAATAGTTTTAGCTGACAAAATAACTAAGAAAAAACAAGAATTAATTAATAAAGTTAATACTACTCCAGAATTTGAGGAATTATCTGAAGATGTAAAGCAAAAAATTTTAAAAGAAATTAACGATGCCACTTCTTTATCTGAACTTAGTGGTATTGAAGCTAGAATCAATGCTGCAAGAGATGTGATTAGTCCAATTAGAGAAAGAATTGCTGAACTTAAAGAAAAGCAGAAAAATGATCAAAATTATTTATTATCTGATCTAACACCTAATAAATCAAATTTTAATGCTGTAATTACAAAATTAGAAAATCATTTAAAACAAAATTTATTTGATAATACTAAAAAAGAATTAGCACAAACAGATTTAAATAGTGCAGATGATACAACTGTAGATAAACTTTTAAATGGAACAACTAATTTAAAAGCAGTTGTAGATAAAATAGAGATTTTATCTAATTTAAGTGAGAAGCAAAAAGAACAAGCAAAAGCTAAAATACAAAGTTTAGCAAAAACAGATTCTAAAGCTAAATTAGATGAAGCTGATGAATTGTTTGCAAAATTTGATCAAAAAATTAAGGCGGCAAAAAATACGATTGGTGCTCTACCACATTTAACAAGCAGTTCAATAAATGATTTTGTTACAAAACTAGGTGAAATTGATATTACAGGTCTTAATGAAGCTGCAGCTGCAGATAAAATTAAAGAAATTGTTGATGAAGCAACAGCTTTAAACACTTCTTTAGGTGATGGATTAAATAAACTAAAAGCAGCAATAAAAACTTACACCGATGAAATCGGTAAACAAAAACACGATGTAACGGAAAATGTTGTAAACATCGATCAAAAAGTATTAACCGAGCTAAAAAAAGTCGTTGCCGGTCTTACTGACACAACACTAACTAATGGATTTAATATTGATGATAAAAAATTATCATCAAATGATGTTGTTGCAATTCAAAATGCAACTAGAAACATTCAAGAAGCTCTTGCAAAATTAAATGGTGATAAGGAGATTAAAAAAGTAACAGATAAATTATCTGAAGCCCCATGAAATACTTTAAATGAAGCAACTAAAGAGGCTATTAGAAATGCTGCAAATGCTACTACATCATATGCTGCACTCCAAGGAGCTGTATCAAAAGTCGATCAAACAGTAACTAATGCTAGAAAAATTCAAACAGCAATTGATGAATTAAAAGAAGTTGTTAAAACAGCAAATTATAAATTAGATGAATTAGCTAAGCAAAATGACTTTAATACTAAGTTAACAGATTTAGAAACTCAGTTAAATTCAACAGCTGATCTTTATGACAAAACAGCAAGCGACATTGATAAAATGATAGAGCCTGCTAAAACTGCATCTTCAGCACTTAAAGGTGATGAAAATAAACAAAAAGCAATTGAAGCAATTAAAGCTCTAACAAATATTCCCGAAACAACACAAAGAAGTTTGCTTGTTTCTAAAATTAATAATGAAATTGACACCAAAAATAAATTAGATGATTTAGTAAGAGATTTCAGTGAAATTAACACTAACATTGGTATTAAAAATGATGAAATCAAAAACTTTAATCATTTTTCAACTGAGTTAAAAGAAGAGTGAAAAACAAAAGTTGCTAACATCGATATTAATTCTAATAAAACTACAATCTTAGCTAAAATTGATGAAGAATTTGAAAAAGCTAAAGCAATTAATGATAAATTTAATGATTTAAAAGCTGAAGTTGCTAAATATAAAGATATATTTACCAAACCTAAATATACTGAAGCAACTGAAGAAAATAAAACTTCTCAAAACAATAAAGTTAAAACTGCCTTAGAATCTGTTTTAAAAGATAAAACATATACAAATATTAAAACTGAGTTAGCTGAATTAACTCACGAAACATTTAAATCAGGGACAACTTTAGGAGATATAAACAATGCAATTGCTAAAATTTCTGATGCACTTAATACATTAAATGGTTTAACTAAATTAAGTGAGGAAAAAAATAAAATTAAGCAAAAAGTTAATGATACTGGCGGAACTTACAATAAATTAAATGATGATACTAAAAATGCTATTATAAAAGATATAGATAAATCAGACACTGATACAAAAACTGAAGTTAATGATATAGATGCTAAAGCAACTAAAGCTTTAGATGTTTATAATGAATTATTAGCTAAAATTAAAGATTTAACAGATTATAAAGTAGATAAAGATTACAAATTATCAAGCGAAACAACAAAAGCTGCTTTTGATGATTTGCTTGAAAAATTAAAAGAGGCATCTAAAACAAATTTATATGATGACACAACTCGTGCTGCTGCCGAAACTGAACTTGCAAAAGTTACAAATGTTAAAAATGCTTTAGATGGAAATGAAAATCTAGCAACAACTAAATTAGAAATTGATAAATTAACTAATTTACTACCAACAATGGTAACTAATATTAAAACTGACTTAGATAATATTGATAAATATAGTGATCATGATGCACTTCAAAATGCAGTTACAAAGTTCCAAGAAATTAATACTAAGTTAGGTGAAGTAAAAACAAATATTGATAATTTAGATCATCTTTCAGATGCTGCTAAAGAAGATTTTGTTACCAAAGCAAAAACATTTGATTTCAATAATAATAAAACTGATATTTTAAATCATATTTCAACAACCGAAGCAACAGCTACTGCAATTAATACAGAATATCCAGCGTTTAAAAAAGCTTATGATGATTATAAAGAGGTGATGGCTACTGCGGATTATGTTGATGCAACAGATTCGGTTAAAACTGAACAAGATCAAAAAGTTGCTGCTGCAACATCAGAGGTTTTAGATGAGACAACTACTCCATCACTAACACAAGATCTAGATGGGAAAATCAAAGTTGGTGTTACTGCATCAGATATTCAAAATGCTAAAACAAAAATTGAACAATCATTAGCAGCTTTAGATGGAAATGAAAATTTAGCCAAAGCTAAAACAGCAGTTAGAAATAAAACTGAAGCTGATGGTGAATATAGTTCATTTAGTGATGCAACTAAAACAGCAATTAATGATGCAATAGATAAAGCTAAATTTGCTGATAAAGTTAAAGAAATTGACAAAAAAGCAAAAGATAGTTTAGACACATTAAAAGAAATTGATGAGACTATCAAAAAGCTTGAAGATGCTAAAAAAACAACTGACTATAAATTAGCTAATGATGATAAACGCAAGGCTGTTGATGATGTTTTAAAATCATTAACAGATTTAAAAGATAGTAATTTATTAGAAGACACCACAAAAACAAAATTAGTTGAAGATAAAACAAAAGCGGAAAAAGCTATTAATGAATTAGATGGTGATGAAAACTTAGATACAGCTAAAAAAGAAGTTGACAGCTTTACAAATATTCCTGAAAAAGAAAGAACTAAAGCTAAAGATAATTTACCAACTTCTTCACTCCCCGATCTAAGAGAACGGGTAAAAGATTTAGATGAGATTGATAAAACAATTGGTAAAAATAAAGATACAATTGATAAATTGCCAAATCTTGATAAACCTACAAAAGACAAATTTAAAGATGAAGCTGCTGATATTGATGTTACAAAAACAAAAGATAAAAACACTAAGCATACTGATGATGTAACTGAAAAAGCTAAAACATTAAATGATAAATTTATTGGTTTTAAATTCGACCTAGATGAATATATCTCATTACAATTAACACCAACTTATATTGATGCAACTAATAAAGATAATGTTAATAAAAGAGTGTTGGATGCAATTAACAGCACTCTTTCAGCCACAGTAAATTCTGCACTTGATGTTAATGATTTAAACACTTTCAAACATGGTGTAACTACAACTGATATTGATGCAGCATTAAAAACAATTAAGGCCGCAATTGGTGAACTAGATGGAAATCAAGTTGTGGAAGCAGCTAAAGTTAAAGTCAGTGATGAAATTTGAAACGGTGATAAATACAAACGCTTATCACATCTTACTAAACAAAGTTTGCAAACAATGATTGATGCAATTAGTAGTAATCAAACTAATTGAAAACAAAAATTAAATGATGTTTATATCGCAGCTAACAAAGCACTTGATCGTTTAGATAAACTTGATAAAGAAGTTGAAAAAGCAGAAGAAAAAGGTGATGTAGATGCTAGTGTAAAATCAAAAGAAGCACTTGATGGTGATTTAACTATTCCTGTTGCTGAAAATAATCCTATACCTAGAGCTAATGGTGAATCAAATCCAAATAAATTCTTATGATTCTTATCATTACTTATCCTACCTATAACTGCACTTTTCTGATTCATAATTGCAAAAAGTAAAAAATAACCAAAAATAACTTAATTTATTAAACTTTAGCAACTCCAAAACAACATATAAACATTCATTAATGTATCTAAATAAAGGACATGTTGATGAATGTTTTTTTATTAACATGACCTAAAAAATAATAAGAAAAGCAAACATAAAAAAAATAAAAAATTTAATTCAAATATTTAAAGCTGCTAACAACATGAAACTAAAATACATTACAACATATGAAAAAAGCCATGAAAGCGGAAGTGAAAAACATTATCTATACCAAGGAAAAGATAAAAACAACAAACTGATTTCAATAGGTTACATTAAACACTATGACAAGTACAAAAAACTAATTAAAAAAGTTTATTTTAATTTAGACACTGAGGAAGGCCAAAAAATAACCTACTTAATTGATGGCACAAAATTCTTATCAAGATCAAAAGGAAAACAAAACTAAGGAGATAAAAAAATCCAAAGAAAATTTTACATGAATGGCTCTATCCATCTATCAATTATTAAAAAAATTTAAACAACAAAACCTTTAATTTTAAGAATTTAGAAGCTAATAACAAAGAAAATTTACCACAAGCTAGATTAGTAATTGATTACACAGTTTGAAATAATGGAGAAGTAAAAACTACTGACAACTGGGAAATATCACTTAAAGACAAAGACTTTTTTATTAATGGTATTAAAGCAACTATTTCAAAATATAAAAAAGTCTTATAAAAAAATTTAAACTTTTTACCTGATGATTTTCAACTACTAGCTGTTACATCTATGTTTGCTATATTGTCTAAAGTAGAACAAAGAAAAATATTTTTTGAAAAGTTTTTATTGAACTCACTGCACATAGCAAATCAAGTCTTAGATACAACGAAACAATAATGGCCTGAATATGAAAAATATAAAGATTTAGTGGAACAACTATGAAGTAATAAATTTTCAATCTCTGACTTTATCAAAACTTATAAAGATGAAATCAAGGCGCTGGAATCAAAAATTAATTCCAACTTAACACCTTATAATGAATATATAGATCAGGATAAGCAAAATCTCCAATAAATTATTAATGTATGTGAAGAAACGAACAAAATTAGGGCTATTGATGCTATGGAATTTAAATCTAATTTAATTATCTTTAATGATGAAGTAGCAGCTAAAATTGCTAATTTAAACCATAAATTACTTTCTTAAATCGTCTATGACTTGAAATTTTAAAAGTAATTAAAGAACAAATTAAAAAGTTGAATTTATCTGTTAAAATTGATTTCATTAAGTATGACAAAAATAATTTTGCAAAAGATACTTTTAATATGAAATGAAGTAATGTGCCTTTTAGCCAATTAAATCATGGTAGCCAAGTTAAGGCATTAATTGAAATAGCTCTATTATTTCAAAAGCAATTACGTGTGTCGCTCCCCATTATTTTAGATAACACTGAAAGCCTTGATGAAACTAACTCTAAATTATTAATAGAACAGTATCCAAACGTGCAATTTATTACAACGAAGGTAAAAAAATGACAATACATTCATTTGGTAGTTCTAGTGCTGGGAATTGCTATTTATTAGAAGATAAAGATTTCAACATCGGAATTGATATTGGAGTAAACGCTATCCAACCAGAAAACTTTTCATTATGGAATAAAGCTAAATATTTATTTATTAGCCACGAGCATGTAGACCATACAAGGTATTTAAAAAAGTTTTTGGGTGAAATTCCACAAGGTAAAGTTGTAATAAACCCCAAATCTTATGAGTTTTTAATTAAAAAACGTTCTGATTTTTTTAAATTAAAAGACAGATTTATTTTCCTGGATTACAACCAAGAAATTACCCTAGAAAATCAACTCGATGTTAAAGCAATTAAAATTAATCACAACTCAACAGCTAATAATGGCTATATTATCAATTTAACTAATGGCAAGAAACTAGTTTTCTTTACAGATTGCGGCAGTTTCAATTATGACCTTTACCCACCAGAATTATTTGCTAATACAGACATTTTCATGATTGAAAGCAACCACCTAGAAAATGATGAATTATTTTTAGACTATAAACAAATTGGGCAATATTCAAACAAAGGGCATTTTAGTAGGCAACAATCATTAGAATTTATTGACTATGTAAAACCTAGCGACAATGCTAAATGACTTTTTATCCATACTTCTAAAACTAATTACCCTAACCCAGAAATTAATAATGTAGTTTATCAAAAACTAAATTTAAATTTTACAAGGCTACCTGAAAACTATTTCAAAATAAGATGCTAGAAAAAGAGTTGGAAAATAAACTTAAAAAGTTTTTAAAACAGCACAAGATAGATTATTTAAAAGTTTATGGTTCACTATATCAAAAAAGTGGTATTGCTGATTTGCTAGTGTTTCATAAAAAATTATGTTTATGCCTTGGAATTAAAAAGGGATTTAAAGAAAAATAAACTTAGCGCATTACAAGTAGCAACTGCTTTACAATACTATGATAATTTAATCACTCTATTTGTTACGCCCAAAATTTTAATTTTATTACCCAACACATTACAGCAAACAAGTTTGGAATTTTTAAAACAATATTATGAAAAAAAGTTATATAAATACCAAGAAACCTCTTTAAGTAAGGCATTACAGCATAAACGGTTTTTGTTAGCACTTGATATGGGGTTAGGAAAAGCTTTTACAGGTTTAAAGTGATTAGAAGCAATTAAAAAACAAACGATTTAAGCACCATTATTTTAGTAGATAGTAAAAAGGTGGCTGATTGAATAAAAGAGCTTGAAGAGCTTAATTTTACCAACATAAACAAGGTTGAAACTAAAAAGGAAGTAGAAAAATTCCAAAAAATTAATGAACTAAAAAATCAGATTTTTGTTATCAGTTATCAAAGATTTGTTAATAACTTAAAAAATGGTGAAAAGATGATTTTGTATCGATCCATTAATTTAATTATTGATGAAAGCCAAGTGCTAAAATCTCCTACTACTAAAATTAGTAAATTAGCCCTCGAATATACTAGCTTATATGAAAATTTACTGCTTTTAAGTGGAGACCCAATTTCTAATGGTTATGAAAATCTCTATGTGCAAATGAAACTTTTAAAACTTTTCCCGGATGGATTTAGCTGAAATATTTTTTTAGAAACTTACACTAGATTTTGAGTTCACCCCGAACATAAAATTAAAATTATTTCAGGCTATAAAAATGAAGAAGATTTAACATCTTCGCTCCATGAAAAAGCCTATACATTGAAAACCCAAGATGCAATTGATTTACCTAAAAAAAACTATTTAAATATGACATTAGCAACAATGCCTTTTATGAAACTTTTAAAAAAATAAAGCAGTGATTACATCCGAGTTTGTTATTTCCGGTAATGATTTTATGACTTATTTTCACAACCTAAGAATGTTAAGTTCAGGGATAATTAAAGTAGAAGAAAATGAAAAGGCAATTTGTAAAATGCCATCAAGTGAAAAAATCGAAACTTTAAAAATGTTATTAGAACAATCCAACTTTAATTTCACCCTCTTTTATAACTATCAATGTGAGCTATTTTTCATTAAACAATTACTAACAAAAAAATGAAAATTAAATTCTTTGAAATTAATGGTGCTAATAATGATTTAGAACTAGCCCTAAAATACAACGGTAGACAAGTTATTTTAATCCAGTATTTTTCAGGAGCAAGGGGAATTGATGGTTTACAAAACATAGCATTTAATCAAATTTATTTATAGTTAAAATTTATATATTTTTCACACTTTAGTTTTTTATAGCTAAAGTGTTTTTTTGATGACAACTTTTTAATTTAATAAACTCCTAATTATTTATTAAATTATTACTTTTAAAAAGCAAACTTGCAATTATTGGTTTGTTGTAAATAAATCATTATTTTTATAAAAGTTATTTATATTGCATATTTTACTAGCTATTAAAATAAGCTTATTACTATTATGCTTTGAGCTTATTTTTGTCGGTTTCATTGTTCTAGAAAAGCTAAATTTTTCTTAAATTTGTTATCTAATTTTTCATCTAAAGTTTGAATTAATTTAAACAGGTAATCACATGTAAACTGTTGAGCAATTTTTGATGAAATTGAGACAAAGCGACTTTTTTGCTCTAAAGTTTCGTACAAAATTACCTTGTCGTGTTGTTGTTTTTTAGTTTTATTAGCAGTAATTAATATAAATTCAATGCCATTTTTTTCCATTAAATCAATTGCAAATTGAATTTCTTTAGTGGCACAACTTTTAGAAAGTAAAATTATTTTTGTACTCTGATCTTCAACTGAAGCAAGCGATAATAGAAAGCCATGAAAATCAGCAAAAGCAATTGCATTTTTACCCATTTTTTGAAAATTAATTGCAAGTTCCCGTGATGCTAAATGTGAAGAGCCAACACCATATAATAAAATCCGGTTAGCATAATATAGTTCACTAGCAATTTTTTCTAATTGCTCAGAATCCAAAATTCGCATTGTTTCGCTAATGCTGTGGCTGTATGAGTGATATAAATAATTAAGTAAATTTGTGTGTAAATTATTTTCATCATTATTTAATGCTTTGTGAGTATCTAAATGTTTGTGATAAACATATAATTGCAAATCTTTTAAAGAACTAAAACCCATTTTTGCTGCTAAACCCGAAACAAGTGAAATTGATACAGAATTTAAATGAGCAATTTGCTTGATAGAATTATTATAAAAAGCTTCAGGGCTAGCCTCAATAAATTCAATAATTTTACGTTCAGTTGCTGTTAATTGGTTTAACTGCTTATCAATAAATAATTTAAACATGCCTTAATTTTATATTTTTTTTCAAAATATAAAAATTTAAAATTAAAATAAAAACACATAGTAGATATACTATGTGTTAGTCTGGGAAATGATTATAAAATTACTTTAAAGCTTCTGATACTTGAGCGGCTACTTCAGCAGCAAAATCAGAAGTTGCTTTTTCAATTCCTTCTCCAACTTCAAAACGATAAACTTTCACAAGTTTTGCATTATTACTGTCTAGGAATTTATTAACTTTGAAACTATTATCTACTACATAATCTTGTAATTCTAAAACAGTTTCTGCAAGTGTTTTGTTTAATTTTCCATCAACAATTGAATTTTTGATGTTTTCTGGTTTGTTTGCCAAAGCAGGATCTTCTAATAATTCTGCACGAAGTTTAGCAACTCTTTCAGCGGGAACGTCAGTTACAAGTGTAAATTCAGGATTCATTGCAGCTACGTGCATTGCCACACCTTGAGCAGCTTCTTTTGCCTTACCTTCAACCACTACTAATGAAGCAATTTGGTTGTTTGAGTGACGATATGCTGCTGCTGATTGATTTGGTGTTAAAACAACTTTTTCAGCTCTTCTAAATGAAATTTTTTCTCCAATTGTTGAAGTTGCATCAACTGTTAATTCTTCAATAGTTTTACCATTAGGGGCTTTTAATTGTAATGCTTCTTCAGCTGTTGTGAATTCATTGCTTAATAATGTTTCGCCAACTGTATTTACCAATTCTAAAAATTGTTTATTTTGAGCTACAAAGTCTGTTTCTGAGTTAATTTCATAAATTACAGCAGCATTGTCGTTTGCCATTGCAGCAACAACACCTTCAGCAGCAATTCTTCCAGCTTTTTTAGCAGCCTTAGCTTTTCCGTTTTCTTGTAATCAAACAATTGCAGCCTCAATATCTCAGTTTGATGATTCTAAAGCTTTTTTACAATCAATCATTGCTGCGTTTGTTCTTTCACGTAATTCTTTAATTAACGTCATGTTATTTGTATTTGACATTTATTTTTCTCCTCTTTCTAATTGAAACTTTAATTAACAAAATTTATAAGCCTAAGCTTTTAATTCTGTTGTTTTGTTAGTTTCAGAAGTTGTTGTTTCTCTTGCTGGTCTGTTGTAATTATTATTTCTACGATTTTGGTATGCTTCGTTGTTTTGTCTTTTTTGTTCACGATTTGGATCTTCTGGTAAAACAACCTCTTCATCTGTTTTGTAAGCAAATAATTCTTTACCATTTTTAGCAGCAACAATAGCATCAGCTAAAATTGTGACAATTAAAGCAATTGATTTTGATGAATCATCGTTAGCTGGAATTCCTAAATCAACTAATGATGGGTCAGCATTACTATCTAAAATACCAATAACTTTTACACCTTTTTTTCTCGCTTCTTTAACTGCGATGATGTCATCTTGAGGATCAGCAATAATCATTACTTGAGGAATTTGACGCATATCTCTAATTCCATTTAAGTTTTTTTGTAATTTTGCTAACTCTTTTGATTTTAAAACACCTTCTTTTTTGGTGTAACCTTCAAAATTATTCTCAGCTTGTTTTTCTAAATCACGCATTTTACGTACTGAAGTAAAAATTGTTTTATTATTTGTTAAAGTTCCACCTAATCATCTTTCAGATACATATGATGAGTTAGTTCTCAAGGCTTGTTCTTTAATTGCTTTTTTAGCTTGTTTTTTAGTTCCAACAAAAATGAATGATGCCCCTTTTTGAGCAAATTTGTTAACTAATTTGTATGCAAACTCAATGGCGTTTTGAGTTTTAACAATATCAATAATATGAATTCCTGATTTTTTAGTATGAATATAAGGTTTCATTTTCGGGTTTCACTGTGCCACACGGTGTCCAAAGTAAGTTCCTGCTTCTAATAGTTTTGCTTTAGAAACAATTTCACGAGCAGGTTTTTTTTCTGCTTTTTTAATTTCTTCTGTCATTAATTTCTCCATAAATAGATTTAAGTTAGTAATTTGTTAAAACTTCCTAAAATTTCTAACATCAACATTCTTCAAAAAGAACACAAGCTGATGAATCCATTCTAGTGCTAATCATTTTTAATAATTAAATTAAAAATTACTTTAAATTGTATCAAAATTTAACTTTTTTCATAGTTAAAAAATGAAAATCACCCTTTTAAAATTAAGGGTGATTTTGTGATTTAAAAACAAGTGTCAAACATATTTTTATTTGTTAGTAAATAAAGTAAATCGGCATTGTGGCATGAGCATTTGGTTTTAAAGGGTTTTTAAGTTCTTTACCTGATTTAGTATCCCATTTTTGGGTTAGTCCTTCTTTAGTTTTAATTTCTCCAGAATCGCTGAATAATGTTTTAAAAGAGGCTGCTAAAGAAGCGACTGCACTAACAATAGCTGGTAGAGATGCAACTATGCCAACAAATAATCCCGGTAAAGCTCCGCCATAAATTTCTTGTTTTTGTTGAGGTTTAACAGGCTTAAAATCAGAAAAATCCATTTTAACTTCCTTTCTTAATTATTAAATAATTTGTTTAGTAATTTGGAGTTAGAAAAACTATTTTTTCTTTCTCCATATTATATATAGCTAGAAATCATTAATTTTGTCAAAAAAATTTTTACTTTTAGCTTTTTTTCAAAAAAACACATTTTTATTCAATTGTTAAATAAAAAGTTCAAAAAACAAATTTTTTAAACTTTCATTTTTCCTAACTTATTTAAATTTATTCAAAATAAAAAAATAATTTACAATAAATTTAAATTTTTATAACAATTTAATTCATAAAATTGCATAAATTGTTCAAAATATTTTTTAATGTTAGTAATTTTTCACTATAATTAAATTAGTTGAACTTTAATAGCAGTATATAAATAAATTTTGTTTTTTTAATAAAACACAATTTAGATATCTTTAAATAAATTAATAAATATTTGTATATTGTTTCAATAGTTCAATAATAGAGAGAGGTAAAGATAAATATGGATTTTTCAAGAAAAACAATTAAAACATTTTACAACAATGAATTTGTTAGCGAAAAAAATGCTGAATTAATGAAAGTTTTTTCACCTTATGATGGAAAAGAAATAGCAGAGATTGAAAAAACAAGTTTAGCAACATTAAACCAAGTAATTGAGTCTGCCGTAAAGGCTCAAAAAGACTGAGCGAGCTTAACATTCAAAAAGAGAAGTGAAGTACTTTATAGATATCGCGAACTAGTTTTAAAACACAAACAAGAATTGGCACATCTAATCCATTTAGATAATGGGAAAACAATGGGTGAAGCTCTAGCAGAAGTTGAAAAAGTTATTGAACTCACAGATTTTGCTTGTTCAATTCCACAATTAGTAAGTGGGGAAACACAATGAGTAAGTCGGGGGATTATCGCACGCGAAGAAAGACGTCCAGTTGGGGTTTTCGCTGTGATTACACCATTTAATTTTCCTTTAATGGTTCCTAATTGATCAATCCCTAACGCAATTGCGTTAGGAAATGCCGTTGTTTTAAAACCATCTGAAATCACACCATTAGCAACAAGTTATATGGCAGATTTGTGAAAAGAAGCGGGACTACCAAGCGGAATTTTTAATTTAGTAAATGGTGGTTCAGATATTTCTAAAGCTTTAATAGAGCATGACGAAATTAGTGGTGTAACCTTTGTTGGTTCAACACCAGTTGCCAAAATCGTTTATGAAACAGCTGCATTAAAAAATAAAAGAGTAATTGCGCTTGGGGGAGCTAAAAATCACTTATTTGCATTAAAAGATGCTCAAATCGAAATTGCAGCAAAAGAAATTTTAGCTTCAGCGGTAGGAATGGCAGGCCAAAGATGTATGGCTGTTAGTGTGGCTTTAATTGTTGGCGAAAACCAACCTTTGTTAGATGCTTTAGTTACAAAAGCGCGTGAGTTTAAATTAGGACAAAATTTTCCACCAATTGTTTCAAAAGTTAATATCGATAAAATGAAAAAATATGTTGAAAACGCTCGTCAATTAGGAGCGAAGATTTTAGTTGATGGAGCAAAAGAATTCACACCTCCTACCGGAGCTGAAAATGGTTATTGATATGGACCAACTTTAATTGATTGAACTGGCTTAGAAGATAAAATGAGCTCAGATGAAGTTTTTGGCCCGGTTTTAGAAATTGTGCAAATGAAAAATATTTCTGATGCAATTAAGTTCCAACATAAATCACCGCTAGGAAATGCTGCTTCTGTATTCACTCAATCAGGAAGAGCGGCTGAAGAAATTATTAAAGAAATGAAACCGGGTATGTTAGGAGTGAATATTGGCGTTCCGGTACCAAGAGAACCATTTAGTTTTGGTGGATTATTGCAATCAAAATTTGGCTATGGGGATATTACTGGTAAGTCAAGTATTAACTTTTTCACTAACTTAGTAAAAGTTACTACAAAATGAAATCCAGAAGATAAAACTGACTGAATGTCATAAGAAAGAAATAAAAATGCAAAAAAAGATGGATTTTTTATTGTTGGGAAGAGTCACTATTGATTTTAATCCAACAGACTATTACAATACTTTGGAAAAGTCAACTACTTTTAAAAAATATTTAGGAGGGTCAACCGGAAACACAGCAGTTGGTTTATCAAGGTTAGGTAATAAAGTTGGTTTTATTGGCAAGGTTTCAAATGATCAATTTGGTAATTTTGTAGCTGATGTTTTAGCAGCAGAAAAAGTTGATATTTCTCATCTTTATCGCCACCCTAGTTATAAACTCGGATTGACTTTTACAGAAATGCTTTCCAAAGATAAAAGTTCAATTTTAATGTATCGGAATCAAGTGGCTGATTTAGAAATTTCAATGTTAGAAATTTCAGAACAATACATTGCAAGTGCTAAAGCTTTAATTGTTTCAGGAACCGCATTAAGTAAATCACCTTCACGTGAAGCTGTGCTAAAAGCTGTTTTGCTAGCAAAACAAAATCATGTTGATGTAATTTTTGATGTTGATTATCGGGAATATAGTTGAACATCAATTGAAGAAGTGGGACTCTATTATCAACTTGTTGCAAAACAAGCGGATTTAATTATTGGCTCTAGAGAAGAAATGGAGTTGACATCAAGATTTATTTTTAATAATAATTTTAATGATGTTTCTGATCAAGATTTAGCTGATTATTGATTAAAAACAGCTAAATTAGTAATTATCAAAAATGGTAAGCAAGGTTCAAAATTATTTACAAAACATGAGCACTTAGTTGCTGAGATTGTACCGGTAGAAATGTTAAAAGGTTATGGTGGTGGCGATGCTTATGCTTCATTATTTTTGCACCTTTATTATTTAGACCCTAACAACACATTAAAAGCATTACAATTTGCAACATCAGCTGCTTCAATTATGGTGCAATCCCACTCTTCCTTTGATTTACCAAGTTTTAGCACAATTGAAGAATTTGTTACCAAGGCTTTAAGAAAGAATCCTAATTTAGTAAAGAAAGTTAAATAAAATGCATTTAAAAAATAGAAATTTATCAATTGGATATCACAATTTAGTTGATCACAAAAATCCGCAAAAAGCAGATTTTATGAAACTTGATTTAGATTTGTGGATTGCAGCTCCAAACGAAAATAAAAATTTTAAAGTTGATGAAGGGACTGAAAAAGTATTTTTAATTTTAACCGGGCAAGCAACATTGGAATATAGCGAAGATACAGTTGAATTTAAACGTGGTAACTTATTTAGTGAAAAAGGGCAACTTTTACATCTAAAATCTGGAGAAAAAGTTGTAATTCATACAACATTAAAAACAGAATTTTTAATTATTACAACTAATAATACTAAATTAAAACAAAATTATTTAAGCTTAACTTCGCATGAAACATTTTTTGGCAAAGATATTTGGGAAAATGTTGCTCGTAGAAAAGTAAGAACCTTTTTTGATTTTAGCACAAGACCGGATTCAAATCTTGTTGTTGGTGAAGTCATAACTTATCAAGGTAGATGATCATCATATTTACCCCATCACCATCCACAACCTGAATTATATTTTTTTAAGCAAGAAAAAGATTCGGGCTTTGCCCTTTCTGTAAATGGTGAAGAAGCTTATATTGTAGAAAATAATGATGTTAATGCTGTGCCGGGTGGTTTAACACATCCAGTTAGTGCTGCTCCAGGATATCCATTATATTATTGTTGAATTATTAAACATCTTCCAAATGATCCCTGAATTGATCGAATTGAAGAAGAAAAACATTTATGACTAAAAGAAGAACATCCTAATTACTGAAAGGAAAAAAATGAAAGTTAAAATCGGAGTTATTGGCGGAGGAAGAATTGGTTATGTCCACACCAAAGCAATTCAACAAAATGTTGAAAATGGTGAAGTTATTGCTCTAGCTGATGGTTTTTTAAATGCTGAAAGCAAAGCTAATTTTGAAAAACTAGGTGTGAAAAAATTTTATGATGACTATCAAGATCTTTTAACTAATTCAGAAATAGATGCCGTTTATATTTGTTCACCAACAGATAGCCATTATCAATATTCAATCGCTGCTTTAAAAGCTGGTAAACATGTATTTTGTGAAAAACCAGTTTCATTTAATTTAAACGAAATTAAAGATGTTGCTAAAGTTATTGCTAAAACTGGAAAAATTTTTACTGTCGGTCACAATCGCCGGTTTGATCACAATTTTTTAGCTATTAAAAATAGTTTAGCGACTGATAAAATTGGTCAATTAGTACAATTAAAAATTACTTCAAGAGATCCGGGATTGCCTCCTTTAGAATATATTAAAAAATCAGGTGGGTTGTTCTTAGATATGATGATTCATGATTTTGATATGGTGCGATTTTTAGTGCCAGAAAAAATCAAATCAGTTTATGCTATCGGTGATGCTCTTATAAATTCAGAGATTAAACAAGTCGGTGATATTGACACTGCAATTGTTGTTTTAACTTTTGAAAGTGGCGCAATGGCGGTGATTGACAATTGTCGCTTAGCTAATTATGGTTATGATCAGCGTGTTGAAGTTCACGGTTTGAAAGGGGCTTTACAAATTCAAAATGATACCGCTTCAACATTAATCGTTTCCAGTGAAGTGGGGATTGTTCATGAAAAACCTTTGCACTTTTTCTTAGAAAGATATTGAGATGCTTATGTACTGGAAGATAAATTATTTATCGAAGCAGTTTTAAACCACCAAAAGCCACAGGTTTCTATCGAAGACGGATATCAAGCTGTTTTATTAGCTAAGGCTGCACAGTTGTCATTGAAAGAAAAACGCCCAGTTACCCTAGCAGAAGTTGAGTAAAGTATGAGTGCAACAATTCGCTTAACAACGGCTCAAGCTTTAGTTAAATTTATTGATAATGTTTATTTAGAAATAGATGGTCAAGAACATAAATTTGTTTATGGTATAGCAACAATTTTTGGCCATGGCAATGTTTTAGGAATGGGTGAAGCATTAACAAATTTAGATCATAACTTAAAACTAATTCAAGGCAAAAATGAACAAGGTATGGCTCATATTGCTCTTGGTTATAGCAAACAAAATCATCGTTTGAAAATTATTGCTTGCACTTCTTCTGTAGGACCTGGAGCAGCCAATATGGTTACAGCCGCAGCGACTGCAACAGCAAATCGGATTCCACTTTTATTATTACCAGGTGATACTTTTGCATCCCGTCGCCCCGACCCTGTTTTGCAACAAATTGAGCAAATGCATGATTTATCAATTTCAACTAATGATGCTTTTAAAGCGGTATCGAAATATTTCGATAGAATTAATCGTCCTGAGCAATTAATTAATTCTTTACTATGGGCTTTTAATGTTTTAACAGACCCAGCTAATACCGGCGCTGTAACAATTGCTCTGCCACAAGATGTACAAGCTGAAGCATATGATTATCCAACCTGATTTTTTGAAAAAAAAGTTTATCACTACAACCGAATCACTCCTAATGAATCGCAATTATTAGCAGCAACACAATTAATTACTAAAGCTAAAAAACCATTAATAATTATCGGTGGAGGAGTTCGCTATTCATTAGCAAATAAAGTGGTATTAAATTTTTGTAAAAAATTTAATATCCCATATGTTTTTACCCAAGCGGGTAAATCAGCTTTACCAAGTTCTGAAAAACTTGCTTTAGGAGGAATTGGAGTTACTGGTAATTTAGCAGCTAATACTTATGCTAAAACTGCAGATTTAGTAATTGGACTAGGAACACGTTATACTGATTTTACCACCGGCTCTAAAACTTTATTTAGTGAAAATACTAAATTTGTTAATGTTAATTTACAGCCCTTTGATGCAGCTAAAATGCGGGGAGTGAGTTTAATAGCTGACATTAAAAAAACTCTACCTTTACTAGAAAAACAAATTAAAAAAACTGGATTTACTAAGTTTTTTACTAACAATAATCATGATTTTAAGGAATCAAAACAGTCTTGAAATGAAGTTTTGAATGTCTTAAATCATTTAACTGAAAAAGAAGCATTAAAATACCCTGAAGTTTATGATAAAAATCACAAAGCAACAAAAATATTTTTAGCTGCTGTAAATCAGTTTTATCAAACTAAGGTAGAAATTTTTCCACAAACTAGAGCCTTATATTTAATTCGGAAATACTTACCAAAAGACGCTGTTATAACTGCTGCTGCTGGATCACTACCTGGCGATTTGCAAAGAATATGAGAAACTGATGCTTTCGGTTCATACAATGTTGAATATGGTTATTCATGTATGGGACATGAAATTCAAGCGGCAATTGGATCTTCAATTGCTTTAGGTTATAAACCTTCTTATGCAATGGTGGGTGATGGGTCATTTTTAATGCTAAATAGCGAAATGGTTACTGCAGTTCAAGAAAAAGTTCCTGTTGTAGTTTTATTATTTGATAATAGCTCCTTTGGATGTATTAATAACTTGCAAGTTGGAAACACTAGCAAATCATTAGATACAGAGTTTTATTGCCGTGTAGCACCCGGATCAAATCAAAATGGTAGTTTACAAATTACTGATTTTGCAATGGTATCAAAAGGTTATGGGTGAGATTCTGTTTTAGTAAAAAACGAATCCGATTTAATTGCTGCACTAAAAAAATCAACAACTACAAAAGTACCAATGCTAATTGAAATAAAAGTTTTCCCAAAAACAATGACTCATGATTACGGCGCTCATTGACAAGTAGGTTTAGCTGAAGTTTCGAAAGAAAAATCTATTGTTAAACAAGCTCAAAAAAATAAAAAATTATATGCAACTAAAAATGATTTTAACTAGGAGATACTATGAAGCCAAAATTTAATAATACTTATGTCGGAATTGCGCCTATCGGTTGAACTAATGATGATTTACCAGATTTAGGTAAAGAAAATACATTTCAGCAAGCTATTTCTGAAATGGCTCTAGCAGGTTTTGAAGGGACTGAAATTGGTTCACAATTTCCAAAAGATTTAAAAATATTGCAAAAGCATTTACAAATGCGTAATTTACAAATCGCTTCAGCTTGGTTTAGTAGTTTTGTGATTGATAAGGGGCTTGATGCGACAATGACAGAATTTAAAAAACATGTTTTAAAGTTGAAAGAATTGGGAGCTAAAGTTGTTGTTGTTTCAGAACAATCAAAATCAATTCAAGGAAATCAATCTAAAGCTGTTTTTCAAGATAAACCACATTTTGATGATGCCGAATTCGCAAAATTAGCCCATGGTTTAAATGAAATGGGTAAATGATCACACTCAGTTGGAGTTGAGTTGTGTTATCACCATCATATGGGTACCGGAATCCAAACTTGGGAAGAAACTAAAAAATTGTTAGATTTAACTGATCCAAAATATGTTAATCTAATTTTTGATACAGGTCATTTTAGTTATTCGGGTGAAAATATTTCTGAAATTGTTCCTTTGTGTGTAGATCGTATTAAGCATGTGCATTTAAAAGATATTCGCCAAAAAGTTGTTGACCAAGTTAAATCAGAACAAAAAAGTTTTTTAGAAGGGGTACGTTTAGGAACTTTCACCGTGCCTGGTGATGGTGATGTTTTTTATGATACTTTCTTTGAAGTTTTAGCTAAAAATAATTATAGTGGTTGGTTATTAGTTGAAGCTGAACAAGATCCATCCAAAGCTAATCCGTTTGAATATGCATTAAAAGCAATGCAATTTATTAAAAATAAAATTGAATGAAAAGGATAAATAATGAGTTCAACTAACCAAAATAAACATTTGGATGAATTAATTTTTCAATTATCGAATATCAATATTAGTTTTGGGGATTTTAAAGTTTTAAAAAATATTAATTTAAAACTTTATAAAGGTAAGGGAGTTGCATTAGTTGGAGAAAATGGTGCCGGTAAATCAACTTTAATGAAAATTTTAAGCGGAATTTACCAACCAAATAATGGAACAATGTCGCTTTGTGAAAAAAATATATGCAATCACCAATTAAATTTTAATTCAATTAAAGATTCACAAAGTCAAGGAATTGCAATTATTCATCAGGAACAACAATTGTTAAATAATTTAACTGTTGC
The DNA here is from genome assembly GCF_054170725.1 of Mycoplasma pogonae. Classification (NCBI taxonomy): domain Bacteria; kingdom Bacillati; phylum Mycoplasmatota; class Mollicutes; order Mycoplasmatales; family Mycoplasmataceae; genus Mycoplasma; species Mycoplasma pogonae. Next base: position 35,361 of record NZ_JBSWZS010000012.1, read on the forward strand.
AGATAATATTTTCATAGGTAATGAACCAGGAAAATATGGTTTTGTGAATCACAAACAACAGAATGCTGCAGCTCAGAAACTTTTGGATCAATTAAATGTTGATTTTAAAGCAACTGACTTAGTTGAAAATTTATCATTATCACAAAAACAATTTATTGAAATTGCTAAAGCTCTATCATTAAAACCTAAAATTATGATTTTTGATGAGCCGACTAGTGTTTTAACTAAAAAAGATACTGTCAAACTTTATGAAATTGTTAATAAATTAAAACAACAAGGTACAAGCATTGTTTGAATTACTCACCGGATGGAAGAAATTATTAAAACATGTGAGTATATCACTATCATCAAAAATGGTTACTATGTAGCTGATGGACCTATTGCTAATTTTAAAGATGAAAATCACATCATTAGTTTAATGATTGGAGCCGACATCAAGGAGCGTTATCCCCAAAAAGAGCTAGTCGATAACAATGCTTCGGTATCATTTGAAGTTAAACATTTAAATAGTGAAATTTTAAAAGATGTTTCCTTTCAACTTCGTAAAGGCGAAATTGTTGGTTTTTATGCTCTAGTTGGAGCGGGGAGAACTGAATTAGCACAAACAATCATTGGAGCATTACCTTATTCAAGTGGAAGTTTTAGTTTTAATGATAAAAAATATTTTCCAAAAAATATTAAACATTCACTAGATGAAAAAATTTATTATTTGTCAGAAGATCGCAAAGAATTAGGTTTAAATCTTAACAAAGCAATTGATTTTAATATTTCATTAGCTTCATTACAAAGTTGCTTTTTAAATCCTAATCTCCCACTTGTTATGAAAAAGAAGATTGAGAAAAAAGCTGAAAAATATGCTGAAATCTTAAATATTGCAACAGAAAATATTTATAAAAATGTTGGTGATTTATCTGGAGGTAATCAACAAAAAGTTGCTATTGCCAAAGGTTTAGCTACTCAACCAGAATTTATTATTTTAGACGAACCAACTCGTGGAGTTGATGTTGGAGCGCGGAGAGAAATTTATAACTTAATTCACGAACTAAAAAAGCAAGCAAAAACAATCATGTTCATTTCTTCTGATATTAAAGAAATGGTAGGAATCGCTGACCGGGTAATTGTGATGTATAAAGGCAAAATTACAGCTGAATTAAAAGGTCAGAGTATTAATGAAGAAAACATTTTAAAAAATGCTTTAAATTTAGGAGAAGGTTCTGATGCGAATTAATTTTTTACCAAAGAAAAAAGAATGAAGTTCTAATTTTGATCACTATCGAAATTTACAGTTAAATTTCTATGATCAAAACCATGAATTGAATAAAATAGACAAATATTATCAAAATCGTATTCATGCAGCTCGTGAAAAAATGGATAAAGAGATTGAAAATTGACAAGATGATTTTTTTAATTTAGCAATTGCTATTAATGAAAAAAAACAAAATATCGAAAATTTTTTTGCGAAACAAATTGAAAAAGAATATCAAAAATTAAAATTATTAGAAAAGCAACATTTAAATTTAATAATTGATCAAATTAGTTATCAAAGACAACAACAAAATTTACAGCAAGAAATTGCAAATAATGTTGAAAAAATAAATGCTGCTAAAGTAGCAAAATTAGCTGAAGTAGATGCTTGATTTGCCAAAAAAGAGCAAGCAGCTAAAAAACATGTTAAAAAAGTAGAGCAAACATATCAAGATTTTTATCAAGCAATTGTTAAAGATTCTGAAAAGCGTTATAAAGAAATTAAAGCCAAGTATCAAGAAATTGCAAAGAATAATCAAGATTTTTTTAAGAGTAGACAAATTACTTTGCAAAAACAACTTGATGATTTAAATAATCAAACTACAACAAGTATTCAAAAATTAGAAACTGATTTTGCCAATGGAAAACTTGGGGTTGATAATTTAGAAACTAGCAAAATCAATTTAATGAAAGAATATAGTCAAAAATTAAAAAGTTTGCAAAAAGAAGCTGCTAAAACGCTACCGGAAATTAAAAAACAACGTTGAATTAATAAATTGTGAGGTTTTAGAGAAGAAGATCGACTAATTAATTATGCTGATCGCGTTAAAGCGGCGATTAATAATTCAAAACTATTAGTTATCTTTATTTTTATTGCTATTATAACCGGAGCCTTAAACACAAACTTTTTTGATTCTAGAAACTGATTAAGTGCAATTATTCAACAAAATTTATTTATTGCTTATATCGCAATTGGCGAAACATTTGTAATTTTAACTGGAGGGATTGATTTATCAGTTGGAAGTTTAGCGGGGTTTGGTGGTGTAGTTTATTTATCACTAACTATGACAGCAGGCTGAAATTTTGTTCCGGCATTAATTGTTACAATTTTAGTTTTGATTTTAATTGGATTAATGAATGGCTTTTTTGTCGCTAAACTAAAAATTCCGCCATTTATTATTACCCTTGCAGGTTTATTAACACTTTCCGGAGTAATTAAATTAGTGTTAAACGGAGTACCAATTTCTAATTACAATGATCCAGTTTTTACATGATTAAATGCTGGAGTTAGTGAAGGAAGTGCTTTTACAAATGCAATTTTACTATTCATAATTATTGTGGCATTGTTATTACTATTTATGAAATTTTCACGTTTTTCGCGTTATGTTTATGCCACTGGTGATAATAAAAATGCTGCAAAATTTTCTGGGATTAAAGTTGATAAAATTTTAATTTCAGTTTATACCTTATCAGGTTTCTTTGCGGCATTGGGAGCAATTACGCTAGCTTCTAAAACAGCTAGTGTTGATCCCAACTCAGGAACTGGTTTTGAGTTGGATGCCATTACCGCCGTTGCTTTAGGAGGTACTTCTTTAGCAGGAGGACGGGGAGGAATTGGAAAAACAATTATTGGCTGATTTGCAATTTCAATGTTAATTAATTCATTCTCATTTTTAAACTTAGATGCCAATGTACAACTTGTTGCTAAAGGAATTATTATTGTTTTAGCAATTATCTTTGATGGAAAATACAATTTCTACTCAAAAGCTCAAAAACTTTACTACAAAACAATTGCTAAAAAAATATAGGAATAAGGAAAAAATATGTCGAAATTATTTTTAAGAAAATTAATTATTGCCTTTAGTGCTTTATTAGGATTAGGTGGTACTTTGGCAATTGTGTTCGGAATCTCTTCACACTATAATTCTAAATTAGATCAAGGTAAAACTACTAATAAAGGTGCTGCTGATATCGCCTTGTTATTATCAACAAAAAATAACCCATTTTTTGCTGCTGTTGAAGAAGGGGTGCGTGAAAAAGCTAAAGAACTAAATTTATCAGTGGAAACTTATGACTCAATTAACAAAGTATCTACAGAAGATGATAATGTAGCAAGAATCATTGCCAAAAAACACCCAATTGTCATTTTTAATGATGTTAATGAAGATTCAGGGATTGCTGCAGTAAGAAAGTTTAACCGCGCAAAAATTCCTGTAATTGCACTTGACCACATTTTATTTGGTCCAAAAGTAAAAGAAGCTGGAATTGAAGTTGTGGCCAACATCGCTTCTGACAATGTTCAAGCTGGAAAAATTATTGCTCAATTCTTAGCACAAAAAATTAAATTGCCACAGGATATTTTAACTTATATTTTATATGGAATTCCGGGTACAGAATCAGGAATGTCACGCACAAAAGGATTTAATATCCCAGTTAAAGATTTAGATGGCAATGATATAAATTACAATGTTTATGGTTACACTTTAATTGGAGAAGCTGAAAAATACGGTAAAAAATATTACTCTGACCAAGCTGATGATAACCGTAGTTTAGCTCATGATAAAACTAATGCTCGTATTGGACAATTCTTTTCAGCTAATACAGTTGACAAACGTCCAAACTTAATTTTTGGAACTAATGATGAAGCTGCAATTGGAGCAATTAGTGCTATTTTAAAACAAAATATTAAAGATGTAGATGGTAAGGGAATTTTAGCTGGAAATCAAATTTACAGTGAAGCAACAAAAAATAAAGTTTGAGTAACTGGAATTGATTATACTAAAGATGCAATTGATGCAATTGTTAACCAAAAAACAATGACTGCAACAGTTGAACAAGAAACAAATGCCTTAGGAGCTATTGCTACTTTAATTGCTAAAAAAGTGCTTGAAAATCAATTTGATAATAGTACACTGCAACAGTACAAAGAAGTATTTCCACAAATTACCAATGTCCCAACCTCAGATAATCAAACAATGACTAAAGGTTTTTATTTCCAAGTTGCAACCAAAATTTTCTGAGCTGGTGAAGATGGTAAAGGTGAAAAACTAACTGCTGATGCAAATGGAAAATTAGTTAGAACACAATAGTGAATCAATTTATTATTAAACATAGGAGTCAAAATGGCAAAAATTAAAATCGGAGTTGTTGGTTTAGGGAGAATGGGATTTACACATGCTCAAAATATTAAAAATTTAGTTCCTGATGGTGAATTAATTGCTTTGTGTTCACATGATGGCAAGGCATTTGAATTACAAAAAGAATGAAATATTAAATATGCTTATGATGATTATGAAGTAATGCTAAAAAACCCCGAGATTGATGCAGTAGTAATTGTAACTTCTACAAATTTACATCCCAAACATATTTTGCAAGCTCTGGCAGCTCAAAAACATGTTTTTTGCGAAAAGCCTTTAGGGGTTGATTTGCAGCAATGTATTGATTTGATTCAGCAGGCTAAAAATTATCCTAACCAAGTTGTACAACTAGGGTTTATGCGACGTTATGATGCTGAATATGCAGAAGCAAAAAAACGAATTGATGAAAATCGCATTGGACAACCAATTATGGTGCGTGCTTTTAGTGAAGACCCAGAATTAGATGTTGCTAATATGTTTAAATTTGGGCCAACATCAGGAGGACAATTTGTTGATGTTAGCGCTCATGATCTTGATTTAATGGTGTGGTATTTAAATTCTTATCCAAAAAAAGTTTGGGGATTGGGAAAAGCTTATAAGTATCCCGAATTTGCTAGCTGAAATGATGGTGATGTTGTCGGAGGAATGATTGAATTCCATAATGGCACAATTGGAATGTTAGTCGCCTCACGCATTGGGCCGCAAGGTTATCAAGCTCAAGCTGATATTATGGGAACTAATGGTCATTTGCATGTGGGAATGATTGATATGAATCACAATGTTGTAGAAATGAATCAGCATGGAGCAATTTATAGTTATCACCGCAATTTTAATTCCCGTTTTCAAAATGCTTATGTTGCTGAAATTAATGCTTTTGTTAATAAAATTTTAAATCATGATTATGATAAATCGCAGCTTGATGAAGCGCTTGTTAATATTATTGCTTCCAAAACTGCTCAAGAAGCTTTTGTAAAAAATGAGTTACTAGAAGTTGTTTATCCAACTGAGATTGAGATTAAATAAATGCCATTAGTTAATGCAAAAGAAATGGTTTTTGCAGCTTATAAAAATGGCTATGCAATCCCGCATATTAATATTAATAATTTAGAAATGGCTAAAGCAATTTTAGAAACTGCTCAAAAATTACATTCTCCAATTATTATTGCCGTGACTGATGCTTCGCTTGATTATTTGGGTGGTCTAAAAACTGTTTATGGAATGGTAACAGGCTTAATTCAGCAACTAAATATTACTATTCCCGTTGCTTTGCACTTAGATCATGGTAAACTCCAAACGGCTTTGGAAGCAATTGATGTTGGTTTTACATCTGTAATGTATGATGGCCACAAGGAAAGTTTTGAAATAAATTATCAAAACACAAAAAAATTAGTTGCAAAAGCTAATTTATATAATGTTTCTGTTGAAGCAGAAATAGGAGCTATTGGTGGTGAAGAAGATGGTGTTATTTCACAAGGTGAAATTGCTTCAATCAATGAAGCAAAAGCATTTAATCAATTAGGAATTAGTTTTTTAGCTGCTGGAATGGGTAATATCCATGGTCAATATCCTGCTAATTGAAAATCATTAAATTTTGATTTAATTGCTGAATTACGAGCTAATTTGACTATACCCCTAGTTATGCATGGCGGATCAGGAATTCCTGATGAACAATTACAAAAAGCTATTGCTATGGGGGTGAGTAAAATTAATATTAATACCGAAATTTTATTAGCTTATGCTAAAGGAATAAAAACTTATTTAAATCAAAATGATTTATTTGCTCACAGAAATTATGACATTAAAAAATGAGTCAAATGGCGATTAATAACGCAAAAGCAGCAATAGAAGCAAAAATTTTACAATTAAATTCACAAAATAAAGCTTAAATAATGAAAAAATACAACACTCCAAGGTTGTATTTTTTCAATAATTACCAAATTAAAAAAATCTGATTTTAAAATTGTGTTACAGTTAGCTAAACTAATGAAATTTTACCTAAAATAAGATTTTCTTTTTCACTATTGATATTTTGTGTTGTAAAAATCAACGCTTTATCTATTTAATTCACAAAAGCTTTAAGAATTACAAAACAAAGCAGGGTAACAATAAAGGAAAAAGCTTTTACACAATATGAAATGAGCGCTCAACATGTGGTTTAAAAGTAAGTGGACTTGAAAATTGAAGTAAAATTTAACATTTAGTTTAATACCAAATCATAAAAATTTTAAGTAGTACTAGCTATATTTTTAGCATCTTCAATTGTTTGAGTTTTGCAACTTTCTAAGTACGATCTTAAAATTTTAACCAAAATTTATTTAGGGCGTTTTCACCCAATTACGTTTTTTTTTTTTTTTTGAATAGCTCTATAAATATTTCGCTTTTTTAAAAATTCGGTTTTTATTCAAAATCATTTTGTAAGATTTTTTTTTTTTTTTTTAGAAATCTACATTTAACTTATTTGGTACACTTACATTTTTGATGGTCAATAAATAAGGGTATTTAAAAGATATATATTTATATAACTACTTTTCGAAAGAGAAGTAGTTTTTTATTTCTTTTGTTCTTTTATCAACAATTGGAAAATTAATTCAATTGGTGGTTATTTAAATAGCGACGAAGCAAAGTTGCACACAAATATTATTTTGTTTTGTTATTTTGACTAATGCTTTGATTTTAATGTTCGCTCCTTTTTTAATGGATTTAAATTTTAAATAGCTCCTATTTTACTTTTATATTAACTAAACAATCAATAACTTATCCTTTCATATTGATTGCTCTTATTATGATGATAGCTTCATTGTTATTGACTTAGCCATAAATTAATTAATTTTCCTAAACAAGTTAAAAACCATATTTATATAAAAAAATGGTTTTTACATTTATATAAATGTTTTTAAAACAAAAATAAAAAGTCTAAATAAAGACAATTAAATAAATAAAAAAAAGGAAAATACCATGGAAAAAAACACACAATTAAATAATGTAGAAGAAACACAAAAATTAGAAAATGATAAAACAGAAACAAAACAAAAATTATTTCAAAAACCTGACACAATCACCGTAAAAGGGAAAATTACATTTTTAAATTTAGCGAAAACATTTAAAAATAAAAAAGGTAAAGAAGTTATCTTTAGAGAATTTGGACTAGTGCCTGATGGACAAAAACAAGGACAAGCATTTATTACATACGACTTAAAAGTGATGAATGAAATTAAATATTTAGACAAAGGCTCAAAAGTAAAAATGAAAGTAATGCCGGTTGATAAAACATGAACAAATGAAAAAACTGGTGAAATCATTCCTAAAATTGAATGACACGTAAAAGAATTAAAAACACTTGAAAAAGTATCAAACAATTTGCAATATGCAAAAGAACTACTTTTTGCTAATCCAATTAATGCAAAAGAAAATGCCGAAAGACAAGAAGCACAAGAAACAAAACAAAAAGAATCAGAAGATGAATGATCAATAGAGCTTAAATAATTTAAATGAAATCAATTAATTTATTAGAGCTTTTTGGTGGTATAGGTGCTCCAAGAAAAGCATTAGAAAATTTAAACTTTAAAATTAATAGTAGTGATTATGTTGAAGTATTACCTCAAGCATGCAATGCTTACAATCTATTGTATGCAGAAAACTATCAACCACAAGATGTTTTAAAATGAAAAAATAAAGACCGAAAAGAAATTGATTTATTGGTGCATGGCTCACCTTGTCAAGATTTTTCAATTGCTGGGAAAAATGATTTATCTACCGGAAGAAGTAATTTATATACAAGAACTTTAGAAATTATTGAAAAAGAATTAAATCCTAGACCTAAATATGTAGTTTGGGAAAATGTTAAGGCATTAACTTTTAAAAATAACATTAAATACTTTAATGATTATTTAAATAAGATGTCTGAACTAGGCTACATAAATTATTGGAAAGTTTTAAATTCTTTAAATTATGGAATCCCCCAAAATAGAGAAAGAGTTTTTGTTGTAAGTATTAGAAAAGATTTGAATCAAAATTTTAGTTTTGATAACTTAGAAACTAAAAAAATGCAACCATTAATTAAATTTTTAGAAAATTTTAAAAATATTGATCAAAGCTATTTTATTAAATATAGTTCACCATCAATGGTCAAAGCAATTGAAGATCAAAAAATTAAAGTTATTGATGATAATGAAAATGGTTTTGTTTATACAATCACAACAAAACAAGAAAGATGAAATAATTCTGGTGTTATCAAAATGCCGCTAAGTAGTTACAATGCTGAAAATTATGTAACTAATCCTAAAAATAACAACAGTTATATAAGAACTATTACTGCTACTGGAGCAAACTCAAGACAAAAAATAGTAGTAAAAGCCGAAAATACAAATGCAACATCAAAACAAGAACCAGTAATTTTTAAAATTGATGATGATTTCTATAACTTAAGAATCATTACACAAAAAGAAGCTTGAAGATTAATGGGCTTTACTAATGCTGATTATGAAAAAGTAAAACACCTATCTAAAGGTACCTTATATAAACTAGCTGGTAATTCAATTGTTGTCCAAGTATTAGAAGCAATTTTTAAGGAATTATTCAAAACAAAATAAATAAACATAAATTAAACATAAATAATAAAATATTGCTACACAAGGAAAATAAATGAAAAAATTGTTAGATTTACTGAGTCCATATCTTATAAGTAGTATTGATGTTAATCAATATACACAATATCCAGATATCGATGATAAATATAAAAAAAATACTTTGCTTACTAGAAATAATTTAGTTATTGTAGGAATCCAAAATCATGATGAAAATGAAAGAGATATTGTTGATGGACAAACATTTTTTATTTCTGATTTAGATACTCAAAAACATGCTTTTAAAGTAAAAGTTAACTATGAATTTGTAAATTTGGAAAATAAAATTTCTTCCATTTATATTGAAGATGTAAATAATAAAAATCACAAAGAAGAGTTTTTATACGATATTCATTATGCAATTCCTAAACTTAGTATGCATAACTATCAAAAAAATAATGAATTGTATGAAAAAATGTTTTATTCACCCAATAGTGTATTTAAAGAAAATTATAAAAAATTTAATGAAATACCTCATGATAATTCAATTCCAATTTCCGAAAGAAATATGTGGTATAGATATTCTCCTGAGTTTAATAAATGTATACCATATGAAATTAAATTTATGAACAAAGAAGATAAAGTAGATTTATTTTTAAATTGAGATCATGAAAATCAAGTGTTTTATACAGAAAAAATTTATGAACATTATTCACAACCTGAAAATAAATGAGCAATTGATTTAATTAAAATAGAACAACCACATTGACAAGAAATTCATGAAATAGGTTCTCCTAAATGAAAAGCTATTAGTGAACATTATTTACAAGAATTAAATGAAAAATTTAAACAAGAATTTCCTAATTCGAAAAAAGAAAAACAAATCCAAGAAGAAGAACTAGGTCAGGTTATGTAAATGAATGTATCACACAAAATTTATAAGGAAACTGTTAAAGAAGTGTTTTATTTAGATTCAAAAAAGCACCAAAATATATTCCCTAATTTTAGTAAAAATATACAAAAAAACCTTAAATTAGCAAAAAGAACAGCACTTATATTTTGGAATTTTGAGTTTGAAGAAAACATTGATTTAAAAAAATTAAAAAATCAAATAGATGAAAAAATAATTGGCAAAGAAGGCATAAGTCAGAACAAAAATAATTTAATGAATTTATATGAATTCAAAATTGAAAAAATTAAATATTTAAGATCGTGGTATAAATCCATGGATCTAAAAGCTTCTATTAAAAAAATAGACATAGAAGAAAATTTAGTTTTTGCTGAAATATTAATTTTTGAAGCTGCACTTAAAAATTTTAAAGATTTATTAATTCAAAAATTAGAACAAAAATTGGAATACATTAATAGAATGAAAAACTTATTTTTAAAATACCAAAATAAGATAAAAAGCAATGATAAGTTAAGTTAATTTAAATAATAATAAATAGTATGGAGAGTTAAGATGTGTAAATTTTTTAAAAAAGAAAAAAATAATAGGTATAAAGGTATAAAAGGTGTAGATTTTGAAGAAAATTTATCTTTATTAGATTTTGCAGCATTTTATGCAAAAATAGACAAAGAATACATTTATGAAAGTTCGAGAAAAAACATTATTTTTGTTTTTGAAAAAAATGATAAAACAGAAAGCTCTTTTGTTGAAAAACTTGATGATGTAGAAAAAATTATAAAAAAATATTATGATAGCGAAAATAAATTGGATTATGAGCAACAAAAAACTAAAATTTTATTTAAAAGAATTAAAGTTTGAAATTTAGATGAAAACTATATGGATATTTTAAATATATTTTTAAAAAAAGAAAAGAGTTTTTATTGATAACTTTAAAACCAATAATTAGAATTCCTGGAAGTAAATTTAAGAAACTAAAAATAATATTAGAAAAATTAAATTTACCTAAAGATCAAAAATTCAAGTTTTTGGATTTATTTGGCGGTTCATTAATTGTAGGTGTAAATGTCCTACATAATTTTAACAACGCCGTTGATGTCATTATTAATGACTATGATGGGTTTTGAAACACTAAAAAACACCAATTTAATCAAGAAAAAATCATAAAAACACAGCAATCATATTCTGGTTTTGGTAATCCAACAAAAGCTGCGATTGCACAGTTTGAAAAACGTATTCAAAATGGTTATTTTGAAATATTGTCTGAATGAAACATTTTATTTAAAACCAAAATTGATAATCAAATATTAAAAATAAAACAAGAAGACTATAAAGATTTATTAAAAAATAATCAACTTCAAGATTTTTATATTTATATTGATCCACCTTATTATGGTGATAAATATGAAAAGTTATATCCTAACAAAGTTGATCACAATGAATTATTTAAAATGCTAAAACAATTAGCAAAAAACAATTATTTAGTTATTTCTATTAATGATGTTCCTTATGTAAGAGAGACATTTCGTAATTGAAAAATTCAAGAATTAGCTTTTACATATACATTAACATCAAATCACAACATTAAAAAAACTAAAGAATTGTTAATTAGTAATTATTAACTAAGGAATTTAATGAAAAAAAATAAAAAATTAGTAGATACAAAGCTTTTGATATGAATTGGAATATTTATGTTTTTATTAGCATTTGCAACATTAATATATGCAATTGTTGTGGCAGCAAAAGTATTTAATGAGATTTTAAATGTTTCAAGTTTAAAAGAAATGCTTATAAACACTTTTGTTTTCTCAGGAATTGCTTATGTATTAATACCTCTTTTCATTTTTTCTAATTTGTGATTATTAAAGTGATTTTTTACTAAGAAAAAGAAAAATCAATTTCCTATTAAATTGCTTTTTCAAAAAATACAAATTTAAATTATAAAAAACAAAAAAGTAAGGTAGTTTATATGACTAAAAGAAAATTTTTAAAATGGAGTGCAGTAATTACATCAATCCCTTTAATAATTTCAACAAATGTCATTAGTTTTGTCGGTCTAGACAACTATGATTGAGGATATCATACTGATTTTTGAGGTACAAGTAAAAGTTATAACCTTTATAAAATTAGAAAAAATACTGATGTTATTAGACGCATTATGGAAGAAAAAGAAAAACAAGAAAAAGAATTACAAAGAAAAATCGATTCTATTAGGTATCTTTTTATTAAATCAAAACACACCAATTTAAATTTACAACAATTGGCATTACTAACAAATAATTTAACAACTGATAAATGAACTAAAAAAGATTTTGTTTTTAGTATTGATGGATTGCTTTTGAATTGATGACAATTTAATCATTATATTTCTAAAAGTTTTGTATTAAAAAATTTTAATGCTGCATTTAAAGAAGTTTTTGTTTATGTAAAAAGCACCATAAAAGATGCAAAAAATTTAACAGGAGCTAACTTAAAGGTTGATGATATTCCTGACAATTATTTTGTACCTGTAAAAATTGATAAGGATGTTAAAAAATTTTTGGAAGGGTTAAATAATGATAAAAAATAATAAATTAAAAATAGCTTTAATAACAGCAATGCCTTTTTTAGGAATTGCAACCGTTATAAGTTGTAATAGTACAAACAGTAATCAAAATTATAAATATTATGTTTTAGGTGATTATGAAAATTTAAAAGTTAGTCAATTAATTTATTTAACATATAACCAAGAAAATTTTGACACTGCAATTGAACCTCAAAACATGATTTTCCAAGTAGATGGAATAATTTTAACTTGGGAACAATTTAATGCTTTTATTGCTGATAATTTAGCAATGCAAAAGCAAGCAAAAATATTGAATCAACCTTTTGATGATACTTTTAAAAAAGTAAGAGTATTAGGTAGAAGTACAATAATTTTTTCAGAACTAGAAGAAGTAGAAATTGAATTTGTTAATAAGTTAAATAATAGTGTAAAACCTAAAATCAAAATAGGTTAATAATAAAAATGAAACTAAAACATTTAGCAATTTTGTCTATTCCTATAACTTCAATAGCATTAGTTGCATGTAGTCAAAAAGCATCAGAGCTATATCAAGAAAACTTTTTAGAAGAGCATGAAAATGTAGATTTAGATAAAGCTTTTGAAATATCAATGAAAATTTTTCGAAGATATATCCCGCATTGAAATTTATATCCATCTGTTTATTTTAAATTTAATGATATTAGACTTAGTGCAATAGCATTTAGAAATTACATTGAACAAGCAATGATTCAAAAATTAAATAATAAATCTTTTGAATTTCCAATTATTAAGAAACTAACTATTTATAGTCTAAGAGCCTAAAGTATTAATAACAAATTTATAAAATAAATTAAAGGAGACATTATAAGTAAATTGAATAATAAAAAAGAAAATAATAAAAATAAAAAAAACAAGAAAGCACTAGCTGCCTGATTATTAACTGGTGGAGCATTAGGGTTATTTACCGTTTCTACAGGTTTATTATTTATTCAACCATGAAAAATGAATGATTCTAAAAATGATGTTGAAATAAATGATGATATTTTTTTTGTTAATGAACCTACATTAATAGAAGCTAGTCATAAATCAATAATTAAAGATTTAACCAACTTATCAGAAACCACAAAAATTAATATCACAACTGATTTAGATGATATTGCTAAATATGATAACAAAGCTGCTTTAGATGCAGCAACTGCTAAGTTCAAA
>NZ_JBSWZS010000013.1:0-48681 GCF_054170725.1 Mycoplasma pogonae
AAGGGCAATTTTTTTTTCTGGGGGTACCCCCCTTTTTGGCAATGTATTTTAACAATTGCTAATTCATCCCTGTTTTGTACTATTTTAGTACCTTTTGTATATATGATACTAATGAATTTTCTCCCTAATCCGACATTCCATTTCATTTAAAAATATTGAATTGTTATTAATCTATCAATATGCTTGACCTCTGGGTTTTGATTACCCGAGGTCAAGCATGTTGTGTTTATAAACATTGAAACCATTTCATAAATGAAATGGAATAAAACAAAAAAAGGAGACCGGGTGGTCTCCCATATTAATTAATTTATTAATTAATATATATTAAGGAGAGACCACCCAACCCCATCCGCCCAAGCGTGCTTTGCCGCGGCGGTGGGGTGGGGGTCTCTCCTATGTTGTTTCACAACCCCCCTTACCCCCCATTAAAATAAATGAAGAGCAAAAGGCGGAAACTATATTAACTGATTTCTATTGTCTGATGCACTAAAAAACCAGACCCCCAAACGAAAAAAATGCAACAATAGAGTTAATATCGTTTAAATTTACTTATTATTTGCACTTTTTCCTAACTTTATCATCGAATTAGTATCATCTATATATATATATATATATATATATATTAAAATATAAATAATTAATAACCATGAGGCGGGAGATAAATCTTATTTATTAGTTATTTTTTATTTTTTTGAAATAATCAAAAAAGTTTGAAATACCATAAAAAAACAAGTCAAAATAATTTTTTTTATTAAAAAAAAGATTTTAAATAAATTTATAAATTAAAGCCTAAATTACATTAAGCATCAATTCAAAATTAGCATTACCAATTTATTAATTAAATTTTTAATTAATAAAAATAAATTACACTAGGCTTTTTGAAAGAAGGTTTTTATGAAAAAAACAAATAATAATTTCAAATTACAAAATTTAAGAAAAACTAGTTTATTTGTTTTATCAACCATTCCATTAATAGCATCAAGTATTGCTATTTCAGGGGTGGGTAATGGACCTAATGACTGGTATGATGGCGAAAGTATTATGGGTTGAATTGAAAATCCTGTTAACAATATCAAAAATTTAACCCCCGGTCAAAAAGAAGCGTTTGCTAATGGCAATGCCCATGCTTTTGGAAAAAATGATATTCGCCAAGTGGAATCTGATATGGCTGAGCTTTATCAGCGCTATATAGCTATGAAAAAATTAAGAGATAACACTAGTGGTAAATATTATTCTCATTACTCTCAGTCAGAAGAATTTGTTAGACCTATTTTTGATAAAGCGCTAAAAGATGCTGAAAATGCTTTATCCAATCCAGAATACAATGTAATTGATTTTGTTCAAATAAAAAAATTAGGGGAAGAACTTTATCAAAAATGAAATGCCCTTGATGGTTTTGAAAATATTCTTCTTAAAGAAGTTGCTTCAAAAAAAGTTTTAACACACGCTATGAAAGCTTATTTTAATAATTGAATAATAGTTAATTTAAGAAATATGCGAGAAAATGAAATGGGGGAAAGAAATAATATAAATGATGACTATTTAGCAAAAGTTAATGAATGAAAATCATTGATCGTTGAAGCGACAAAAAAATTTGAAGGTTATATCGATTTTATTAATGAGTATAAAATTAAAAAAAATGAATCTAAATATCAAAATGCAACACCAAGATTAAAAGAAGATTTTGATAATGCAATTGAAAATGCTGTAAAAGCAAATATCATGACACCTGACATCGAATCTGAAAAACAAAAAATTATTAATGCTTGAAATAACTTAGATGGCTTAGTAAATTCTAATGAAAATTTAAGAACTCTAGAAAGCAAAATTCAAGATGTTAATAAATTGCCACACTTAACCAACGGTTATAAACAAAAGATTATCGATTTATTAAATTCTAGTGGTAAAAGACCTGTAAATTTAAGTAAAACAAATGCAAAATATAGCGAAGATTTAGAAAAAATAGTTGCAAATGCTAGAGAAAAAGATAATCAATTCAATAGTGTTGTAGAAGTCTTTAAAAATTACCAAAATACTATTGGAACAATAAAATATGATGAAGCTAGCAATAAATTAACAGAAGATACAAAAGTTTTTCAAGCTTTAGCATCTATTTTAGAAGATCCCACGCAACCAGATGGTTCAATTGCAAAAACAGTAGATAATCTTTTGAATAAGTCATATGATTTACAGTATTTCAAATTAAAATTTACCGGAAATTTAAGAGATGTTGAAAACGCAATACAAAAAATAAATCAAGCTAAAACCGCTTTAAATGGTGTGGAAGAATTTCAAAGAAAAAAACAAGCTTTAATAGATAAATTAAATAAAGAACCATTAAATACTTTAAATCTTTTAACTAAAAATGATATAAAATCTAAAATTAATGGTGTAAAAAATTCTTCAGAACTTTCTGATATAGAGGCTAAAGCTAATGGTTTAGTTAATGAAGTAAAGTATTTAAAATCTGTTATTGCAGATATGGAAGATTACAAAAAAAATGGCGAATATTTATTAGCAACTAATAAAAATGAATATGATTTAGCACTCCAAAATTTAAAAAATAAATTAAATACTAATTTATTTGCAGATTCAATTGATGATTTAACAAAATTTACTGCTAATGAAGCACAAGCTAAAACTAAATTAAATGGTTTAGAAGTTAGAAAAAACCAACTAAAAGAGAAATTAAAAACTTCACCTTTAAGTGCTTTAAATCAAAAAACAAAAGAAGCAATTGAAGCAAAAATTAATGGAGCTCATAGAGTTTCTGAATTAGATTCACTTGATACAAAAGCTACAGCAATCGCAAATGCATTTAAAACATTGAAAGATGAAATTGCAAATTTAGAAGCTTATAAAACAAACGTTGATTATCGTTTAGCTGACAATGATAAACGCACTAATTTTGATAATAATTTAGATGCATTAAAAATTGAAGCATCAAAAACTGCAAACATTTTAGAAGCTCCGGTTTCTACTTTTAATAATTTAGTTGCTGCAGCTATAACTACTAAAAATGAATTAAATGGTAATGAAATAAAAAACTCACTAGATGCTGATGTTAATGGTTTCAATAATATAACTGAAGAAAATCGAACAATTATTAAAAATAAAATAGCAGCCATTGGAACACAAGCTTCTGCAATCAAAATTAAGGATGATTTTAAAGTAATTAATGAAAAAATTGGTGCTGAAAAAGTTAAAATTAGTGGTTATAATTTTTCTAATAATTTAAAAAATCAGTATTTTGATGAATTCAAAAATTTTAGTGCTAATGATGAAGCGGTTACAGATATAATTGACAAAATCACTCAAGCAGGGAATAGAGCTAAAGCGATTCAAGATGCATGACTAGAATATGTAAAGACTTTTGATCATTTTAAAAATCTTGTAGGTACAATTAATTTTGATTCAGCAAGTAATCGAGATTCTAATGCCCAAAATGTTTATAATGCATTAAAAGAAGTTATTAGTTCATTTATATGAGAACCTTGACCGTTTCGTTCAAATTATGACATTAATCATTTAACAATGAAAGATGACATGACAGTTGAAAAAATAAATGCAGCAAAACGGAAAATCCAGTTACAAGAATCAACATTAAATGGTATTGAAGTTCAAACCAATTTAAAAAATAATGTAAAAAATAAATTAAATAGCGCTCCTTTTAATGTTTTGAACGAAATAACTAAAAATGCTATTATATCGGCAATTGATGCAATAAATACTCCAAATGGTGGAACATTAAGCAACAAACTAAGAGAAATTGAAGCCAAAATGAATAAAGCAACTGAGTTATCCAAAAAAATAACTCAATTTGAAGCTGCTAAATTAACAGCAAATTATCGCTTATCCGATGATGAAAAAAGACAACAATTCGATAATTTACTTGCTTCATTAAAAGCAAAAGAAAATCAAAACACTTATGATGATGATGCAATTTATAGATTAGCTATAAACGCAAATACTGACATGCTAAATGGGGATGCTAATTTAAGAGCTGCTCAAGCAACAATTGATGGTTATGTAAATTATGGAACTAGCCAAAAAACTGATACAAAAAATATTTTAGCTTCAAATGATTCACGTGTTGATACAAAAGCTAAATTTGATGCATTAGTTAGTTTATTTAGTAAAGCTAATGGTATTTTAGGTCAAGCCATAGGAGAAATCAATAACTTATCCCATTTAAATTCAACTCACAAAACTAATGTTATTAATAGAATTAAGAATTACTCACTAGGGCAAAAAGATGAATCTCAACTAAGAACTATGATTATGTCTGGTTCTGATTTAGTTAATGCTAAAAATTTTGACCAGAAGTTTAATCAGTTAGCTGCAAAATTAAAAGAATATACTGATAAAATTGGTACAGTTCAACATGATAGTGCTACTACTAAAGTTGATTCTGACACAAAAGTAAAAGAAGCACTTCAAAGTGTTTTACAATCTCCTAGAATTGAAACAATTTCTTCTACAACAACAATTACTGATGGTGTATTTTCAGTAATTAGCTCAGAACCGATAAATAATTCAATAACAAAAATTCAAAATGCAATTATTGCTTTAAATGGTGATGTTGTAGCTAAAAAAGCTGAATTGAAAGCTAAATTAGATGCAAAACCATTTAGTAATATGGCTTCACTCATAATTGACAATCTAAAAAATGAGATTAATACAAAAATATCATTAGATCAGTTTGCACCGATAGAAACAAAAATTAATAATGCAAATCCAATTGTAAAAGAAATCAATGATAAAATTACCAAGCTTACAGATATGCTGGCATCACCAAATTATAAATTAGCTAGCGATGACAAACAATCAAGTTTTAATACAATTAAAAACAATATCGAAAGACTGCTAAATCAAGATTTATTTGAAAATGCAAAATTAAATCAAGCAAAAGAAACACTAAAAACATTTGATAATATTGATTTAGATGGAGATGCTAATCTAGCAACTGCTGAAAGAAGCGTTAATGGACTTGATGCTTTAAGTAACGATCAAAAAAACCAAGCAATACAAAAAATTAAAGATTTAACTAAAGTTGACACTAAGAAAAAACTTGATGATGCAATAGCTAATGTCACAACAATTAATACAGCTTTAAAAACCGCCAAAACTAAAGTTCAAAATTTAAAACATATAAGCCAAACAGCTAAAGATGCAGCTAAAAAACAACTAGAGCAAATTAATATTAGTGATCTTGTTCTAACAACTACACAAGCAAGTGTTGATGCAATTATTAATCCATTAACAGCTTTAAATAATAAATTTGATGATTTAAAAACTAAATTGGGAAAATATACTGCAACAATCGGTCAAACCAAACATGATCTTGCTGATGATAAAAATAAATTAGATCAAAAAGTACTTGCTGCACTTGCAACTGTGCTAAATAATCCACCAACTACATTAGCTAAAGATACAAATATTGAAAATTTAACTTTTTCTGCAGCTAATGCAACCGCCGTTACCACTGCAATTGAAGAAATTGAAAATGCGTTTAAAAAACTAAATGGTGATGAAGTCTTAAGAGCAAAAATTACAGAATTTTTAAAAGACACAAAATTAGATGCTTTAAATGCCGCAACTAAAGCTGCGGTTACGGTTGCAGCTAATTCAGCTACAACGGAAGCTGAATTAGATAAAGTAAAAGCAAAAGTAGAAACAACACTTGAAAATAAATCAAAAATTGAAAAAGCAATTTCTGATTTAATTGCTGAAAAAGAAAAAGCTAATTATAAATTAGCTGAACAAAGTAAAAAGGCTGCTTTTGATACCCAATTAACTGAATTGCAAACCAAATTAGCTAATGATAATATTTATGATAAAACAGCTGATGAGATAGCTAAAATATCAGAAGCGGCTGAAGCGGCAAAAACAGCTTTAGATGGAGACAAAAATTTAGAAGCTGCTCTTAAAAAATTAAGTGACTTAACAAATATTGCAACTACACAAAAAGCAAGGATTGTTGCAAAAGCTAAAAATTTAGATCAAATAGATAATAAAATTAAATTAGATGATTTAGTTACTATATTTACTGCAGTAAATAACGATATTGCAACAAAACAAGTTGAAGTAGGTGGTTTATTGCATTTATCATCTGAGGTTCAAAAACATTTTAAAGATCAATTATCAAATATTGACCCTAGTTTAAATAAAACTCAAATTGATACAAAACTTGCTAAAGATCTTGCTAGTGCTAAAGATTTAAATGCTAAATTTACAGATTTAAAAGCTAAATTAAAAGAATATACAGATGTAATTGGCACACCAAAGCATAATTTAGCAACTAATAAGGTTGCTGAAGATAATAAAGTTATAGCTGAACTTGCTAAGGTTTTAGAAACTCCAAATATTTTGACATTGACTGCCACAACAAATATTAATAGTAAAACTTTGAGGGTAACTGATGGTACTAAAGTTGATGAGGCAATTACTGTAATTGACAATTCATTAAAAGTGCTTGACGGTGAAAATGTTCTTAAAAAACAAAAAACCGATTATGCTAATGAGATTAAAAATAAAATTAAAGTTTTACCACATTTTTCAAATGATTTAGGAGCTGAATTTGGTAATCGAATTAGTGCACTTGTTACAGCTAATGTTAATAATGCAACTCAATCGCTTGCTGACTTCAAGCCATTAATTGATGCTTTAAAAACCGAAGCTGATAGCTTAAATACTGATTATGATAAATTAGCTAATGCTTTACAAGACTATTTAAATACATTTGAGCAAACTAAATATACCAAAGCAACTAATCAAGATGAGCAAAATAATGCAGTATTTGCAGCATTAAATGAAGTTTTGGAACCGAGTGTTACAAAACCTAGTGATTTAACTAAAGATTATGTAATTGCAGTTCCAAAAATGAAATTAGGTACAACCGCAACCACAATCGACAAAGCTGTAGCAAAAATCACAGCAGCCAAAGTAGCATTAAATGGTGATGAAGTTGCACTTGATGAATTTAAACGAGAATTAAATGCAAAACTTGATAATGTACCATTTAAAGATGTTATTGATACAACATTTATTGATACAATTAAAAAAGATATTGAAAGTCAAACTAATTTAGATGGGCTAGATCCAATTAAAGTTAAAATTGATGCAGCCACTGATCTAATTGCTAAAATTAATCAAAAAGGCGCTGAATTAAACACAATTAAAGCAACTGATAATTACCAACTAGCCGATAATGATAAAAAACAAGCATTTGATAATTTCAGCACAGAAATTGATGAGCTTTTTAAAAAAGATATTTTTGATGCAGCAGAAGTTGCTAAAGCAAATGAAAAATTGGCTACAGCAATTCCGGAATTAAATGGTGATACAAACTTATCTACTTCAAAAGCTAAAATTAATGCTCTAAATAATTTATCAACTTCTCAAAAAGCTCAATCAAAAACCAAATTAATGGATCGATCACAAGTGACTAATAAAACAACGCTTGATGCAACTGATGCAACACTGAGTGCTATTAATGATGCATTAGGAACAGCTAAAAACACTATTACTAACTTAACTCATGTTAATGAAACAAATAAAGCAGCAACTGTAACTTCCTTAGAAGCAATTGATATTACTAACCTTTCAACTGAGGAGGCTCAAAAAGCAATTGCTGCAATCGTAGACAAAGCTACTGCACTAAATGATAAATTTGCTAAACTTAAAGAAGCACTAGCTCAATACACTAATACAATTGGCGAAACTAAACATGACCTTGCTGATGATAAGGATAAATTAAATCAGGATGTTTTAAGTGCGTTAAAATCAGTTTTAGATGGTGTAACTTCAACAGATTTAACCAAAGCTTTTGATATTAGTTATAACAAATTAAAAGTAGCTAATGCTGCAGATGTAGAGACCGCAATTACTGCAATCACTGAAGCTTTTGATAAATTAAATGGTGATAAGGTCTTAGAAGATAGAATTAATGCCTTTGTTGCTACATTAGATACTGATGAAAATTTACAAAAATTAAATGAAGCAACAAAACAAGCAATTAGAAAAGCTGCCGAAGCTGCAAAAACTGCAGTTGCACTAAATGAAGTAAAAGATAAAGCTAATAAAGCATTAGAAAATAAAGCTACACTTGAAAAAGCTATAGCAGATTTGCAACCTGTTAAAAATACAGCAGATTACAAATTAGCTTCAACAGACAAAGCAAGTGATTTTGATACAAAATTAACAGAATTAGAAGCGAAATTAGCTAATGAAAATATTTATGATAAAACTTCAGATGAAATTGATGATTTATCAAAACCTGCTCAAGATGCTAAAAAAGCTTTAAATGGTAATAATAATAAAATTGAAGCTAAAAATGAAATTGATAAATTAACTAACATCAATTCATCCAAACGTATTGATATCAAAACTCAAATGGATGATTTATCAAAAATTAATACCAAAGATAAATTAGATGAATTAGTAAGTGATTATCAAGAGATTAATAGTGATATTGGAACCAAAAAAACAACAATATCAGGATTGACCCATTTAGCTCCGAATGTACAAAATCATTTTAATGGGAAATTAGAAAATATTGACCCTACACAAGATAAAACTACAATTAATGCAAATAATTCTGCAATTGTTACTCAAGCAACAAAGCTAAATGATAAATTTAATGAATTGGTTGCAAAATTAAAAGACTACACTGATATTATTGGTAAGGCCAAACATGATTTAGCTACTAATAAAGCTACTCAAGATACCGCCGTTATGACCGCAGTTAATAGCATTTTAGAAACATCACAGCTTACAACATTAACAAATACAAGCACTATTAATGATGAAAAATTAAGTGTTAATGATATTGCAAAAATTACTGAAGCAATTAATGCAATTGAAACTGCAATTAATTCGCTTGATGGCGAAACTGTTTTAGAAAGAGAAAAAACTCAGCTTGCTGATAATGCTAAAACTGCAATTGGTAATTTAGCTCATTTATCACCAGAATTGGCAAAAGAATTCACTGATAAAATTGATGCTTTACCAAGAAATGATAAAACACAAGATAAAGATACTTTCGCATCAGAAGTAGCTAAAATTAAAACAACAGCTGAAACTCTAAATAATGAATATAATAAAGTTGATCAAGCTTTAAAAGATTATTTAGCCGTTTTAGATAAGGTGCAATACACAGAAGCAAATAATGCTGATGCTCAAGATAAAGCATTATTTGATGCACTTAATGAAATACTTCAAACTCCAGTTACAAAACCAGAACCATTTGATAATAGTTATACAATTGCTGATTTTAAAATGAAAGCCGGAACTACTTCAGATAAAATCACCAAAGCTATAGAGGCGATTGCGGCCGCAAAATCTGCTTTAAATGGTGAAACTATTTTAGAAAACAAAAAAATTGCCTTAGTTGATACTGCAAAAAAAGAAATTGAAAAACTTTCTAATTTATCAAAAACATTGATAGATCAATTTAAAAATGAATTAACTGAACTAGATACAAAAGATGAAACTGAAGATGAAACTGCTTTTGCAGCAAAAGTAAATCCAATTACAACTAAAGCTCATGCATTGAATGATGAAAAAGCAAAATTAATTGCTTTAGTTAATGCTTCACCATTAACCACATTACAAGAAGCTTTTAGAAATGCAATTAAAACAGAAATCGATAATGCTGTTGAATTAACTGATTTAAATCCAATTCAAAAAAGACTTGAAGATGCTACAAACGGAATCGAAAAAATTAACAAAAAAGTTGCTGAACTTGAAACTGTTAAAGATAGCGATAATTACAAATTAGCTGATGATGTAAAACAAAAAGAATTTGATGATTTAATTCAAAGCCTAAAAAATCATTTAACTAATGATTTGTTTGATGCTACAAAATTAACAGAAGCTAATAATGCAGTCGCTGCAGCAAATAGCAATATGTTAAACGGAGGAGCTAATTTAGTGGCTTCAAAAAATAAAGTTGATCACTTAACTAATTTAAGTGCTACTCAAAAAGCTGAAGCAATTAAAAAATTAGAAGATCGCACAAATGTTAATAGCAAAGCAACCTTAGATGCAGTTGATGAAACATTAAAAGGTATTAATACAAAATTTGGTGTAGCAAAAACTACAGTTAGTGAAATGAATCATTTAACGGAAACAGCTAAACAAGCAGTTGAAGCAGAATTGGGCGCAATCGATATCACTAGTCTTTCAACTGATCAAGCTCAAAGTGAAATTGATAAAGTACTTGCCAAACAAAATGAATTAAAAGCAGAATTGGATAAATTAAAAGCAGCTTTAAAAAAATACACCGATACAATCGGAACAAATCAACACAATTTAGCTGATAACAAAGATGCGATAGATCAAGAGGTGCTTGCTGCACTTAAAGGAGTTATAGATAGTTTTTCAGATACTAGTTTAACTAATTCTATAAATCTTAATAATGCAAAATTAGCAACTAATAATAAAGATGATTTAGCTAATGCAACTAAAGTAATCGAGGCAGCGCTTGCAAAATTAAATGGTGAAACTAATTTAACTGAAGCAGAAGAAAAAGTTAAAAAATTAGCTAATTTAAGTGACGCTCAAAAAACACAAGCTCTTACTAAATTAAATAATGAGTCAGAAATTAATTCAAAAGCCGCTTTAGACACAGCTGTTAATGAATTTGAAACAATCAATACAAAATTAGGCGAAGCAAAAACTGCAATTCAAGATCTTACCCACTTAGTAACAACAACCCAAACTAATGCAGTTATAAAATTAGGTGAAATTGATGTTACAGATGCAACAGCTTCAGGAGTTGAAACTACAAGCAAGCTAATTGTTGATAAAGTTAAAGCAATAAACGATACATTTAACCAATTAAAAACAGCACTTCAAAATTACACTAACCAAATTGGTGAAGTAAAACATGTGCTAGCTGATAATCCGTCTGCAGCAGATCAAGAAGTAACTGAACAACTTAATGCTGTATTAGAAAACTTCGATGCGACAACCTTAACAAAAGGTATAGACATTGATAGTTACAAATTAACTGCTTCAGAATCTAGCGAAGTTTCTGATGCAATTGCTAAAATTAATCAAGCATTTAACAAATTAAATGGTGATACAAATAAAACTTATGCACTTACTGAAATTAGTAAATTAAGTGAAATTGCTGATTCAAAAAGAACATTAATTGAAAATAAAATTAATGATTTAACTCAAATTAATTCTAAAACTAAATTAGATGAATTGGTAACCACATTTAGTGACATCAACACATTATTAGTCACTAAAAAAGCTGAAATATCTAATCAAAAACATTTAGCTTCTGAAGTAGAACAACACTTTAAAGCTGAGCTTGCAAACATTGATGTTGATGCTGACAAAACAGTAATTGAAAATGCAATTGAAATTAAAGTTAAAGAAGCACAAAATGTTAATGCTAAATTTAATGATTTACAAACAGCATTACAAGCTTATCAAGCTGTATTAAATAAAGCTAGATATACTCAAGCAACTAATGCCACAGAAGAAGATAAAGTTGTTATTGATGCTTTAGCATCTGTTTTAAAAGACTTTGCCACTTCTACAACACTAGACAAATCAACTGATATTTCCACTTATAAACTTTCAGCTAACACAGAAGTTCAAGTTCAAACAGCAATTGATAGTATTGAAAAAGCTTTACAAGCGCTTGATGGTGAAACTGTTTTACAACAACAAAAAACTGATTTTGTTACTGAAATTAAAAAAGAGATTGCTGCACTAAATCACATTTCAGTTGATTTATCACATGAATTTAATGAACAAATTGATAAAATTGCAGCCCCTTATTTAGATAATGCCGATCAAGATTTAGATGCTTTTAAAGTACTGGTAAATGCAGTAAAAACAACAGCTCAAAAATTAAATGCTGAGTATTCAAAAGTTAATGCTGCTTTTGTTGATTATCAAAGTGCAATCGGAACTAATGCTTATGATCATGCAACTAATCAAGAAGTTCAGAATGCTGCAGTATTTGCAGCCCTAAATACACTTGTTGATCCAAAATTAACAAAACCAGCAAGACTAGCAAAAGATTATAAAGTTGATAGTTTAAAACTAGCAGCTGGAATTGATTTGACAAAGATTAATAAAGCAGTTGAAGATATTAAAGCTGCTAAAGCAGCTCTTGACGGTGATCAAGTTGTTTTAAAAAATAAAAAAGATGAATTAAAAAATTTATTGAAAAATCCGCCATTAAGCGATCTTCCTGATACTATTAAAAATAATTTAAAAGAAGAAATTGATTCCAAATCGGATTTAGATGATTTAAATCAAATTAAAGATCGCATCGATAATGCCAAAGACATACTTGAAAAAGTTAAAGCACAAATTACTGATTTAACAGCTAAAAAAGCTACTTCAGATTACAAATTAGCTGATGAAGCAAATAAAAATAATTTAGATGAAGCATTAGCAAAATTAAATGAAGATTTAACTAAAGATTTATTTGATAGTGCTAATGTAGATAAGGCTAGTGAAAATATTAAGGCAGCTAAAAATGTAACTTTAAATGGTAATGCAAACCTACAAGCTGCTAAAAAAGAAATTGATGATTTACTTAACTTAAGTGATGATCAAAAAAATCAAGCGAAAGCTAAATTAGATGAAATTGCAAATTCAGCAAATAATACAGTAGGTAATCCAACTTCAAAGGCAGATTTGGATGTAGCTGTAGAGAATTTTAAAACAATTGATGAAGAAGTTAAAATTTCTAAAAATAAAATTGCGAATTTAAATCATTTAAATGATACTGTTATAAATAAAGCAAAAGATGACATTAACAAAATCGACATTAAAGACCTTGCAAGTGATGAAGTAAAAACAAAAAGTGACGAAATTGTTAATAAATTAATAGAAGTAAACAATCAATTTGATCAATTACAAACAAAATTAAAAGAATACACCGACACAATCGGCACTGTAAAACATGATTTAACAAATGATGTCAACGCAATTGATCAAGTTATAAAAAGCTCACTTGGAAATGTGCTTGATAATTTACCAAGTGGTGAATTAGTTAAAAACTATGATATTAGTGGTGCTAAACTAAAAAAAGCAAATGCCGAAGATATTCAGAAAGCAATTACAGCAATTGAAGATGAATTAAACAAATTAAATGGTGAGCAAGTTTTAGCTGCAAAAATTAAAGAATTAATAGATAAACTAACTAGCGATGCCGCTTTAAGTACTTTGAATCAAGCAACAAAAAATGCAATTATCGCTGAAGCTAATAAAGCACAAACACTTGAAAAATTAAAAGAAATTGAAGACAAAGCTAATCAAGCTGTATTAGATCAAAACAAATTACAACAAGTAATTAACGATTTAAAAACTGCAAAAGAATCAGCAAATTACAAATTAGCTGATCCAACTAAACAAGCTGATTTTGATTCAAAACTTACTGCATTAGAGAATACTTTAGCTAATGATAATTTATATGATAAAACATCTGATGAAGTTGATGTTATTTTAGACCCCACTAAAAATGCAAATACCGCTTTAGATGGTGATAGCAATTTAGAAAAAGCTCTTAGAGATATTGAGGGCATGACAAATATCCCTGCAACACCGCAAAGGACAGCGATAAAGTCTCAAGCTAATAATTTATCAGAAATTAATAACAAAGCCGCCTTAGATGACTTGATTACTAAGTTTAGCGCAGCAAATACCGCAATTGCTAATGCCAATACTGAAATTGCAAAATTAAACTATTTATCACCAGAATTGCAAGATCAATTTAAGACAAAGGCTGCTAATATTAATGTCGATGCTGACCAGAATACAATTACAGCAACAATTAAAAAACATGTAGATGATGCCAAAGAGCTTGAAGCTAAATTTGCTGAGCTTGCTGAGGCGGCAGAAAAATACAAAGCAGCTATGGAAACTCCAAAATATTTAGAAGCTGACCCAGCAAATCAAACTTTACAAAATCAAAAAGTTCAAGAAGCACTAGAATCTGTTTTAAAAGATAAAACTTATACTAATTTTATAAATGAATTTAAATTAATTAATAATGAAACCTTAAAAGCTGGCACAACACTGGATAATGTTGAAAATGCAATTGCTAAAATTAAAGATGCAGTCAATTCATTAGATGGCACCAAGCAAGTTGATGATGTTAAAGAAGCCTTAAAAGACAAAATTAATAACCCAGATGGAATTTACAATAAATTAAATGACACAACTAAAGAAGCTATTTTAGATGAAATCGATAATGCCAATACCGACACTAAAGCTGAAGTCAATGACATTGATCAAAAAGCTAAAGAAGCTCTTGACACACATAATGAGCTAACTAATAAAGTTAAAGAATTAGAAGATTTTAAAGATAATCCAAATTACAAATTAGCTTCTGATGCTGAAAAAACAGCTTATGATAATGCAATTACAAAGTTAAAAGAAGAACTAAATAAAAATCTTCTTGATCCGGATAATAAAACTACATCAAATACAGCAATGAGTGCTGCTGATGCAGCTAAAACAGCTCTTGATGGTAATACTAATTTAGCAAAAGCTAAAGAAGAAATTGACAAACTAACTAATTTACCAGACGAAGTTAAAAATGATATTAAAAATAATTTAGATACAATTGCCGCTTCAGGAAATGGAAGCAATTCAAAATTAACTGATGAAGTTAATAAAGCAAAAGAAATTGCACAAAAATTAGATGACACAATTCAAGCAATTGATGTACAACCAAATCTTTCTGATGCTGCTAAAACAGCTTTAAAAGATCAGGCCAAAGCAATTGATGCTAATAATTCAACTGCTGAGATTGCTAAAAAGCTCGATGAAGTGACTCAAAAAGCAAAAGATTTAAATGATAAATTTAATGATTTGAAAGAGACATATAATAAATACAAAGATGCAATGGATAGTGCCAAATATAAAGATGCAACTGATGAAAATAAAGCTGAACAAGATGAAGCAGTTACAGCTGCAACTAACAATGTTTTAGATTCGCCAACCATACCAAGTGCTACAACTGAGTTACAAGGTAAAGTAAAAGCTGGAACAACAACGACAGATTTAGATCAAGCAATTAAAGACATTGAAAAAGCACTAAATAATTTAGATGGTGATACTGAATTACAAAAAGCAAAAAACAAATTAGTTGATAAAACCAATCCAGGTAATACATTAGATCCATTAAATGAAGCAACTAAGAATGCAATTAAAGAAGAAGTTAATAATGCTACTTCGAAAAAAGATGTAAAAGATATTAGTGACAAAGCTGATGAAGCATTAAATACTTTAAAAACAATTGAAGAAGAAATTAAAAAATTAAATGATGCTAAAGTTAGTGATGATTATAAATTAGCTAGCGATGATAAAAAACAACAATTTGATGAAGCCTTAAAAGAGCTAACGGATTTAAAAAATAGTAATTTAATTGATACCTCTATTAAAGATAAATTAGATAAAGCTCAGGTTAATAGTGATAAAGTTATTAATGAATTAGATGGTAAGGCAAATCTAGATAATGCTCAAAAAACAATTGATGGGTTTACTAACTTGTCACTAGCAGATCGTGAAAAAGCTAAAATTGACATCCCAACTACTTCATTAGATGATTTAAATAAATATGTTGATGACATTAAAGCAATTAATGACGAAATCAAAAAACAAAATGATTTTATTGATAAGTTACCAAATCTCTCTGATGATGCCAAAACACAAGCTAAAGACAAGATTGCTGAGGTTGTTGATTTAGATAAATCTAAAGAAGAAAATATTGAAAATATTCAAAAAGTAGTTGATAATATTTTAGATATCAATAACTACTTTAATGATTTAAGAGAAGTAATTGACAACTACTTATCAGTAAGACAGACACCAACCTACACAGCAGCTACAAATGGTGTTGAACAAGATCAAAAATTTGTGAATGCTTTAAATGAGGTAATTGCAAAACCAATCACCAATCCCGATGACAATATTGTAAATCGCTTTAAAGCCGGAGTTAATGAGGATAAAATTAATGAAGCGATTGCTAAAATTAAACAAGCTACTGCAGATTTAGATGGAAATATTGAAGTCAATAAATTTAAAGATAAATTAATTAATATGATCGATGATGATGCAAAATATAAACATTTATCACAAGCTACTAAAGAATCACTAAAAGCAAAAATTTATGCTGTTAATCCAAATGAAAGTAATTGAAAAGAACAGCTAAATATCATTCTTTTAGAAGTTGAAGATATTATTACAAGAGTAAGTCAAGTTTTAGCAAAAATTGTCAAACTTGAAACCTTAGGTGCTACGAAATACAAAGCAGAAATTACCGAATTGAAAAAAATATTGGAACAAGATTGAACACGTCCAATCAACTTACCAAAAGATGAGCTGGTTGATAATCAAAATTCTGAATCACAATCAACTAATAAATTGTGATGATTATTATCGCTTTTGGGATTAATTCCAGTTTCATTAGCTGCTCTTTGAGCTAAAATGAAAAAGAAAAGATAGTTATTAAAATTTTTAAGCAAACTATTTTTTAGTGGCAAAAAACAGAATAACACTTGTGTTTTTGTTATAAAAACTAAGTGTTATTTTTTTATACTAAAATGATTGAAAAATACATTAATGCAGCAGATTTTAAAAATTTAATTTTCTTTTTTTAAATTAATTTTTTATGAATCAAAAATTAATTTAAATTTAAATAAAAAATATTTATTAAATTTTTTGTTTTTTATATTAGAATAAAGGAAGCTATTACCTACTCTTTTTAAGAAAAATTGTTTTTCTCAAAAAATTAAAAAATATTACATTTTGACAATTTTAAGTAATAGCAAAATAACAAAACAAATTTTAAACAGTTTACAAACAAAACTACATAACACAATTAAATAGTTGTGTGGTTTTAAGATTTTTAAAAATAAGTAATTAAATAAACAAAAGGAAATTAATATGAAAAAAATAACCAATAAAAAAATAATAAAAAAATGATTGAAAAAATCATCATTGTTTATTCTAACTGCAACACCACTTGCTGTCGCATCTATTTCTTTTGCTGCAATGTTTAAATATTCTAATGAAAATAAAAATGAAAAGTATTCATTAGTATTTGAAAAATATAATTCAGTATCTGAAAAACTTGGGCCTAAATCTGAAGAAGAAATAGAATTAACTAGAAAAACATTAATTGGAGTAATAAACTCACTTAAAAAGGAAGTTAGTGAAGATGCAGATTTTGTATTTTCAGACGCAAATATAAAATCATCTTTTAATTCAACAATTAGCCAAATTGAAGCTAAAGCACATGATAAAGATTTTTTTGCAACTGCTAAAGATGAAGATTTTGAAAAATTTCTTATGCAGTTAAAAAATATTAAAAATACATGAAATGGGAATGCGAATAAAGCGAAGGCTTTAGAAAAAATTAAAAATTTAAATAATATTTCTCAATCAGCTAAGGATTTGGTTAATAATCTTAAAGAAATTAATTCAAAAGAAAAGTTAGAAAATTATGTATCAGGACTACAAAGATTAAATGGTAGACTTGTAGAGGTAAAAAATAAATTAAAAGAATATTTAGATACAATGTCATCAAAAAAATATCTTTGAGCCTCTAATAAAACACAAATTGATGATGAAGTCAAAGATGCAACTAATAAAATTTTAGATATCGATAGCATGAAAATAAAAATTTCTAATGTCAATGAATTTAATAAAGCTCTTAAAAAAATTACTGAGGCAAAAGAGTCATTAAATGGAGAAGAAATTTTTAAAACTAAAAAACAAAAACTACTTGATAAATTAAAAACTCAACCACTAGTATTTATTGAAAAATCCGCAATTAATAAAATTACTGAAAAAATCAATGAAATTGAAAGTCATAAAGATTTTAATGATATTGAAACAAAAATTAATCAAGCTGAAGCAAAAGGAAATGAACTTTCTAATAAAATTAACAATTTATCAACTAAAAAATCAGAAGGTAGAAATTTTGATTTATCTGATGAAACAATTAAAAATCAATTAACAAATTTAATTAATGATTTAACAAATATAAGAAGTAGTGACTTATTTAACAACGAAAATATTAATTTAGCTTCAACAAAACTAGCAGAAGCAAATAAATTCGAACTAAATGGTGATACTAATTTTGATAATTCTAAAAAACAAATTAATGGTTTAACTAATTTGAGTGAAGCTAATAAAATTCAAGCTATAAATGCATTAGAAGATACTAAAAAAATCAATTCTAAATCAAGTTTAGAAAATGCTGTTCAAAATTTTGTAGCAATGGATCAAAAAGCTCAAAAAATTAAAAATGAAATTAGTAATTTAAATAATTTAAGTGAAGAAGCTCAAAATCAATTTAGTGCGGAATTGGGTCACATCAATATTACTTATTTGACACTAGAAGAATTTAAAACAAAAGCTGATAAAGAGGTTAATAAAGCAAAAGCACTGAATGATAAATATCTTGATTTAAAATCTGCTTATGATAAATATAAAGATGAAATGGCAAAAGCGAATTATCTTGATGCAACTGAAACTGTAAAAACAACCCAAGATGCAGCAGTTGCTTCAGCATTATCATCAGTTTTAAATAGTTCAATAATACCAAGTCTTACAACAAATTTACAAGGTAAATTTAAAGCAAATATTACAGCAAATGATGTTGATACAGCAATTCAATTAATCAAGAATGCACTAACTCAGCTTGATGGAAACGAAAATCTTGCAAAAGCGAAAAACATATTAAAAAATAAGGTTAATAAAGAAGGCGAATTTGCAATATTTAGTAATTCTACTAAAATAGTATTTAATAATAAAGTTGATAAAGCTGATTCGATTGCAAAAGTTAATATAGTTGACAATGAAGCAGGAAAGGTTTTAGAAAAATTTAATGAAATTTTTAAAATTATTCAAAAAATAGATAATGAAAAAAACGATATTAATTATAAATTATCTAATGATTCTAAAATCAATGCAGTAAACAACGTTTTAAATGACTTGAATAATTTTAAAGAGGCAAATTTATTTGATACTTCATTAAATACTAAATTAACTGAGTATGAAAATCAAACAAACCAAAGCTTGGCAAATTTAGACGGAAATCAAAATTTCGAAAACGTTAAAACTACAATTGATAGTTTTGAAAATTTTTCTGAAAATCAAAAAACAATTGCAAAAACAAATATTCCAACTACTTCATTAGCAGATTTAAATCAATACCTTGATCATTTAAGAAAACAAAATATAGCACTTTCTAAACAAAAAGATATTATTGATCAATTACCAAAATTAAGTGATGAACTTAAAAATGAATTAAAACAAAGTTTAAATAATATCGATATTACTAAAACTGATGATGAAAGTGCAAATAAAGATTTTGATTTTGCATTAAAAAATGCTATTGAATTAAATGCAAAATATAAGGATTTCCAAAATGCTGTTGAAAATTATATTTCAATGCGTGAAACAGCAGTTTATGGAGCATCAACCAATCAAAAAGAACAAGATAAAATTGCGCTTGATGCAGTCAATATTGTACTTAATAATTTTGTAAATGATTTTTATATTAATTTTTCAGCAAACACTTTTAAATATGGAATAGATATATCAAAAGTAAACAATGTTATGCAAATAGTAAAAACAGCAATCAAAAATTTAGATGGTGAATTTCATATTGAAGCAGCAAAAAATAAGTTAATTGAAAAATTTAAAAATAATAGTAATTTATCAATTACAACTAAAAATTATTTAGAAATGGAAATTAAAAAAGTTAACAGCAACCAGCATGATTGAAAACAAAAATTAAATGAACTTGAACACTATACTAATTCAGCATTAATGAGAAATTAAAACAAATTTAAAACAAAAAATACTTTTTAAATTATTTTCAAGATAATTACAAAGGTATTTTTTTTAGTTTTACTAATTTTGAAAAATATTTTTACGCAAAAATTAATTTCAAAAATTTCTTAAGAAAATAAAAAATAGTAAAAAATTACTTTTTATCCTAAAAGCCATTTTGATTTGAAATATAAAATGCAACGATTAATGATGTCGTTGCATTTTTTACAATCTTATTGAGAAAAAAAATAAAAAAATGTTTACTTCAATTATCAAATAGCCAAAATCTTAATAAGAAACAAAACTACAATTTAAAGAAAAAATAAAAAGAAATTCTAATAGCAAAAATATCATCAATTTAATTTTTCACAAGAAAAAAGCGAAAACAAAAATATTATGTTTTTAAATTTGCTTTTTAACTTATTAAATTAACACGAACTTAACAATGTTTGTAAAATATTTAACTTTTTTAAAATTTATTTTAAATTATTTGTAATTTAGTTTATCTAAAATAAATTTTAATAAATACAATTTTTTCAAATTGAATTATTTTTTATTTTATAATTAATAAAAAAGAGGTTTTTTTAAATAAATTCTTCATATTAAAAGGGGTTTTAAATTTATGAAAAATAAAAAGAAATTTTTAATTATTTTTTCTATATTTTCTGTACTTGTAATTCCAATAGTTTTAATACCAGTATTAGTCTTTATAAAAAAAAAGGATAATTTAAATAAAATCAATGTAAAAGAAAAAGAATTAGTTGATAAAAAAATCGAAATAAATGAACCTATAGAAAATGATTTTGAAATAAATGAAAAAATTGATAAAAAACCTAGCATATTAGAAGTTAGATTTAATTATAATTATTTTAAATCACTTTATGGCTTAGTAAGTAATGTTTCTGAATTTAATGAATTTGATAATAAATTAAGAGAAAATGTTTTAGTATGAAACGAATGAAATAATACTTATGAAGAAAATACAAAATTTTTAGATAAATTTTTAAATTTTTATAAAAAAGAATTTAATGCAGAATTTTTTAAAAAATTTGATTTAATTTATTTATTTAGAACCATTCCAACCATTTCGGGAAAAAGATGACTAGATTCTATTGATATTAAAAATAATGACATTTATTTTAATATTGTTAATTCTACTTTTGTTTTATTTGAAATGGAAAAAGGACACCCAATCACAACAGTAAAAACAGCATTTTCTAGTCCATTAACATATTTTGTAATTGTGCCAAAAATTAATAATGTAAGAAAATTTCACATGAATTTCATCGAAACAGCAAAGGCATATGAAGAATATAGAAAAACAATTCCAGCTGGAATAATTTTTAAATCAGAAGATAAAATTATTGAATCAAAAATTTTTGAAATTAATAATAAAATGTATTTTTCATCTTACAAATTTAAATCTCGCAATAAACCTGAAAATCCAGACTTATAAATTTGAAGTATTTGAATGACTCATAAATTTAATAGGAGTCATTTTTATCAATTTTATAGTTAAAATTTTTGTTTATTTATGTTTTTCGAACATTTAACATATTTTGTAATAATTTCAAAAACTAATAGTGCAAAAAATGTTAAAAAAACATTATAAATAGGTTTAATAGATATAGAAAATATAAAAAATTTTTAGCAAGCATAATTTCCAGTCAGAAAATTAAATTATTGAATCTAAATATATTGAAATTGAATAATTAAAAAAATATGACTTAAATTAAATGCACAGACCCCAAAAAGTTAAACCTTATATTTCAATAAAAAATGACTTTTTATCCCAAAAACTATTTAACATTTTTTTAATTTTTAAAGCTAAGTTTATGCTTTTTATTTCAATAATTAAATACTTTTTTCAATATTTCTAAGTAAAAAAATAACTTTTTTACACTTTTTTTCAAAAAACAATCAAAAAAAAGATTTAAATTTAAAATTATTATTTTTATAGCTTTTTTTGTAATAAAATTAATAAACCTATTACAAAATATTAGTAAGAAATTTACTATTTTTTACAAACACATTATTTAGCAATTATTTCAAAAATATTCAAAATTAATTTTGTAATAGAAAAATATCAATAGTACTAAAAATTAGTAGTTTAGGTTTAACTAAACATAATATATTCAGTATTTAGAAAAGAAATTATGGAAAATTTTAATAAGAAAAAAGTTACAAATAAGTTTTTAGTGAAAACATCAGGACTAGTGGTATCAGTTATTCCACTAACACTATCATTTTTATCATTAGCAGCAGCAGATAATAGCGCTTCAACAACTACAACACCTAATGAAAAACAAGTATTAGTTAGTGAAGCAAAAAAACATATTGAAAATACATTTTCAAATTTGTCAATAACATTAAAAAATAGTTTTAAGTCACAACTTGATGTTCTTAACACTAATGATGCTAGCGAAACTAAGTCTGATTTTGAAATAAAAGTTAATGCTATTAAAACAACGGCAAATAGCTTAAATGAAGCAAAAGCAAAATTAAAAAATTCAATTAAAGTTGAACCATTAAGTGAATTAGCTGAAAGTGTTAAAGCGATAACACAAGAAATTGATGGTGCTAGCTCACTAGATGCTTTAAATTCAATTGAAACTAAAATTCAAGAAGCAACAAAACTAGTTACTCAGCTTAAAGTTAAAATTACTGAGCTTGAAAATGAAAAGAAAACAAATGTAAGTAAATTTAATTTATCTGATGAAGCAAGAAAAGTTAAATTTGATCAAACAGTTACCGATTTAAAAGCTTTTTTAACTCAAGATTTATTTCAAAATAATAAACTTCAATTAATAGCAGATGCATTAGCGGCTACAATAGATTTATCATTAAATGGTAATTTTAATTTATCTTTTGCTATTAATCAAATTTACAATTTAGACTATTTAAGTGTATCTCAAAGATCACAAGCACTATTATTGTTAAATAATGAGTCCAAAATGACTTCTAAAGAGATACTTGAAACTAATGTTCAAAGATTTAAGGATATTGATTCACAGTTAGAAAAATCAACTGTTCGTTTATATCTTTTGAGAAATCTAAGTTTAAATGCCCAAAATGTTTTCACTGATGAAATTAGCGGAATTGATATTAGTGAAATTACAGTGGCGCAATTACAAACAAAAATTAATGAAATACTAGATCGAGCTAAAAAGATTAACACTAAATATACTAATTTAGAAGTTGCCTATTATGCTTATAAAAACGAAATGTCAAAAGCAAATTATATTGATGCAACTCCTGCTGTTAAAACAGCTCAAGATAAAAATGTATTGGATGCTTTAGATTCAATTTTAGAAGATGCTGTTTTACCTAGTCCTAAACAAGATTTAGTTGATAAATTTAAACCTAATATCACTGTAGAAATGATCGATGCTGCAATTGCAAAAATTAATGCCGCCTTTTCTGCATTAGATGGTAATACTAATCTAAGTAAATATAAAGCAGCAATGCGTGCTAAAACTACTGCATCAGGTGAATTTTCATCACTAAGTGAGCCGACTAAAGCTGCTATTAATAGTGAAATAGCTGCAGCTAATTTTTTAGATGCTGCTGAAATAGTTGAAATCAAAGCTAATAGAGCATTGACAATTCTTGGTGAGATTGATGCTACTACTAAAAAGTTGAATGAAATTAAAACTACAATTAGTTATACTTTAGCAAATGATTATCAAATTAACCAAATTAATAAAACACTAAAGGATTTAGCAGTGTTAAGAAATACTAATTTGTTGTTAAATAGTGCATCAAGAGATTCAAATCATTTTAAAAATCAAGCTCAAAGAGATTTGGATAGTTTAAATGGTAATACCAATTTAAATGCAGCTAAATCTAAGGTTGCTAGCTTTAATCACATTCCGGCAGATCAAAATGCAAAAGCACAAAATAGTTTGCCAACAACTTCATTATCAGATTTATTAATGCGTGTGGCTGATTTGGAAGAAGTTAATAATGTTATTTTGAAAAACAAATTAGCAGTAGCTGAATTAGCAAAATTAAGTGATGAATTCAGAAGTCATTTAAAATTAGCAGTAGCTGCAATTGATGTTGAAGAAACCAAGGCTAAAAATATTAGTGATTCAAACACGGTGGCTACAAAAGCGATATTGCTAAATGCAAAATATTCAGATTTTCATAATACAAGTGAAAATTACATTTCATTACATCAAACATCAGTTTATGCAGCTTCAACAAATCAAAAAGAGCAAGATAAAATTGTAATCACAGCATTAAACACTGTTCTTTCTGATATGCGGCAAGATTTGGCATTTAACTTTATTACAAATACATTTAAATATGGTACAGATATGGCAAAAGTTGAAAAAGCTATTACTGTAATTTCACAAGCGATCAAAAATTTAAATGGAGCAAAAATAATTGAAGAGACTAAAGCTAAATTACTTGAAGAATTTACAACAAATCCTAAATATCAACAATTACCAGCAGCTTCACAAGCAACTCTAGCAAAATTAATTAATGAAATTAATCCTAACCATTCGGATTGAAAAGAAAAATTACAACAGCTTTTAGACATAAGTGATAATGCGGTAAATCAATTACAAACAATTAATTCCCAAATTACATTAGCTCAAACTAACGGCAATACAAGCAAAGTTTTAGAATTACAACAATTAAAACAAGTTGATTTAGTTGCTTTAGCTTTTGAAAATATTGCAGCTTCACAAGCAAATGCTAACAAAACTTGATGATTCTTATCATTATTGGGATTAATTCCGGTTATTGGGGCATTGTTATTTATAAAATTTCGAAAGAAAAATAAATCATAAAAACTCATATAATGTATCAGTTTAATTGACAATACTCAATCTAACTGATATTTTTTTGTTATTTTTTAATGATTTGCTTTAAATTAGCTGTAAAAATTAAATTATTTTTACAATTATTTTGTTTATATTTAATTTATTTTATTACTATATTAAAATTAAACATGGTTATTACTTAATATTTTTAGGAGAATGAATTTAATTGCAACACCCTGGTTAAAACTTATTATTTATTTAGAAAAAATTTCAAGAAATAATGTTAGTAATAGCACAAATAACTAAAAGAAGTTAGAAATAAGTAAATGACAATTCATTTACGCATCTATTAAAGTATTTCAAATTTAAGTGAAAATATTTTGAAAATATTATTACTTAAATTTTAATTAAGAAAAGGTATTATGAAAAGTTCTAAGAATAAAAATGTTATAAAAAAATCAGCTTTAGTAGTTTTAACTGCTACACCATTAGTGGCTGGAGCTATTGCTTTTGTAACAGTTAGCAAAACTCAGCAGGCTAACTCAAAGCAATTAGAAACTATAATCACTAATTATAGTGATGAAACTGTAGCACCTGCTGCGCCCGTAACTCCAGCACCAAGCCCCACTGCTGAAGAAATTGCAGCAGCTAAGCAAGCTTTAAAAGATAAAGCAACAGTTTTTACTAATTATAAAAGCGATGTAAATTATTTATTGGCTGATGATGATAAAAAACAAGCTTTTGATAACAAAATTACAGAGTTAACTACAAAAGCAAATGAGACTGGATTTAATTGATCAACTTCAAGTTCAGAATATACAAGTTTTGTTTCAGCAGCAGAAGCAACTAAAACAGGATTAAATGGTAATGCTAACAAAGCTAATGCAATTAAAACAATAAAAGAACTACCAAATTTATCTGA
The DNA here is from genome assembly GCF_054170725.1 of Mycoplasma pogonae. Classification (NCBI taxonomy): domain Bacteria; kingdom Bacillati; phylum Mycoplasmatota; class Mollicutes; order Mycoplasmatales; family Mycoplasmataceae; genus Mycoplasma; species Mycoplasma pogonae. The sequence goes on from NZ_JBSWZS010000013.1 coordinate 25,522, forward strand.
AGCAACACAAACAGCGGCTGAAACAGAAATTAACAATACTTCTGAAACAAATACAAATGAAAAGTTAAAAAGTATTGTTCAAAGATATCAAGGTGTTAATAGCAAATTTACACCTTTGAAAGAAAAACTTGGCATATATACTACTTTAATGAATTCAATTGATTATATTTATGCAACAAACAGAACTGAAAATGATAATAAAGTTAAAGAAGCACTTAATAAAGTTTTAGATTCATCAATAACCTATTTAACAGCCTCAACAACTATTGATGCTAAAAAAATAAAAGCTAATGATTCTAATCAAGTAAATGTTGTAATTAATGCAATTGGTGATGCGACTAATTCATTAAACGGAAGAGAAAAATTTAAAGAAGCTAAGGATGCATTAAAAGCAAAATTACAAATAGAACCATTAAGTTTTGTTGCGGAAGCAAAAAGAAAAAATATTGAAAATGAAATAACGGAAGCAGCTAATCCATCAGATTTAGAAACTCTTAAATACAAAGTAGAAACCGCTGAAAAATTAGCTCAGCAAATAAAAGCTAAAATTGATGAGCTTTTAAATAGAAAAACTACTGAAGTGTTAAATTATAATTTATCTGATGATAGTTTAAAATCGGCATTTGATAATGCTATTAGTGAACTTAAAGAGTATCAAAAAAATAATTTATTTGATACAACAATAGTAGAGGCAGCAGAAGCTAAACTGGCAGCAGTAAATGAATTAAAATTAAACGGGAATGATAATTTAACTTTTTATGAAAGTCAAATAGAGAATTTAGATCATTTAAGTGGTGATCAAAAAACTAAAGCAAAAGCAGCTTTAAGAAATGTAACTAAAATAACATCAAAGTTAGCGCTTGAAAATGAAGGATTAATGTTCATAGACATGAACGCAAATGTTAAATTAACTAAAAAAGAAATTAATGATTTAAAACATTTAAGCAGCTTAGCAAAAGATAAATTTATTGAGAAATTTGGTTTAATTGATATCACCAATTTGACACTTAACCAAATGAAGGAAAAAAATGCTGAAATAAAATCTGAAGCAATTCAATTGAATACTAAATTTAATGATTTGAATACGGCTTATGAAACCTATAAAGCTGAAATGATTAAAGCAAATTATGTTGATGCAACAGAAACTGTAAAAACATCGCAAGATGCTGCAGTTACTTCAGCTTTAGATAAAGTTTTAGATGCTTCCACAAAACCTGGATCAACAAATGATTTACAAGGTAAAATTAAAGTTGATATTACCATTGCAAATATTGATGCTGCAATTGCTGACATTAACGCAGCTTTAGCAGCACTAGATGGTGCAGCAAATTTAGAAGCTGCAAAAGCAGCTTTAAAAGTAAAAACTAATGACGGTGAAAAATTTTCTTCATTTAGCACAGCAACAAAAGCGGAATTTCATAAGCAAATTAATGATGCACAGTTTATAGCTGAAGTTAATGAGGTAGAAGCCAAGGCAGAAAAAACATTAGAAAGATTTAAAGGTATTTTTGAAACTATTAAAAAATTACAAGATATTAAAAGTGATCTTAATTACATTTTAGCTGATCCTTTACTTATGAAAGCTGTGAATGATATATTAGTAAATTTAAATACTTTTAAGGATACTAATATATTAGAAGAGGCTTCTAATGTAGAATTTGAACAATATAAAAATCAAGCTGATACTGCATTAGCTAATTTAAATGGAAATACTAATTTAACTAATGCTGAGAGTAAAGTTAAAGGTTTACAACACATTCCAGAAACCGAAAGAACTAAGGCTGTTACTAGTTTGCCAAAAACTTCGTTAGCTGAATTAGTTCAAAGAACAACTGATTTAGAAGAAGTTAATACAGCAATTGGAACAGATAAGGCTACAATAGACACTCTTTTAAAATTAAGCAATGATTTTAGAACTAAATTAAAAGTAGAAACCGCAGCTATTGACGTCACCCAAACTAAAGATAATAATATTAAACATACTAATACAGTAACTCAAACTGCTGTAGCACTAAATAAAAAGTACCCAGATTTCCAAAAGGCAAGTGAAAATTACATCTCAGTGCATCAAACAGCAGTTTATGCAGCTTCAACTAATCAAGAACAACAAGATAAAACTGTTACAGCAGCATTAAATAATGTATTATCTGATGCACGTAAAGACTTAAATTTTAACTTTGAAACAAACACTTTTAAATATGGTACAGATATGGCTAAGGTTGAACAAACAATCGCAACTACAGAATCAGCAATGAATGCCCTTAATGGTGAAATTCAAATTCAAAAAATCAAAACAACCGCCGCTGAAGAGTTTGATAGTAATACTAAATATGAAGTTTTACCGGTAGCAACAAAAACAACATTGCAATCATTAGTAAAATCTATTAGTAGTAATCGTAATGATTGAAAAGAAAAAATAGAACAAATTAAAGAAGAAGCTGAAACCGTATTAGTTAAAGTGCAAACAATTAATTCTAATATCGCTTTAGCTGAAGCAAAAGGTGAACGTGATAAAGTTGCTGAATTAAAACAATTAAAAGAAGTTAATTTAGTTGATTTAACAAAGTTTAGTGATCTTTTACCTTCAACACCAAATATTGAATCATCACCGAATAAAATGTGAGGCTTATTAGCATTAATTGCTTTAATCCCAATCGGAATAGCAACATTTTTTGTGAAATTCAAACAAAAAAATAAGTAATTAATTTAATTATATTTAATTAAAAAATATCTTTCGAAGCTTTATTGACTTGAAAGATATTTTTTATATTTTTTTATTTTTACAGAAAAATTTAAAGAAAAAATTGTTTATTTTTTAGGAATTATTTTTTGTGCTTTATATATATATATATATATTAAAATTACCTTTAACTATTATTTCATTTTTTACTATTTTTGTTTTTGAATAACAAAATAACAATAAGAAGTATTAAAAATAAGTAAAAATTTTTGAATATTAATAGTAAATTTATTAGTGGACACTAAAGAATATTAAACTATTCTAATTTAGTCATAAATAAGTGCAATTATAAAAAATTTATTTAGTTTTAAGAAAATTCTAACATAGAAAAGCAAAAAATAATTACTACAAAATTTAAAAAATTTATATTTAAAATGAGGCTTTATGAAAAAAATAAGTAATAAAAATAAAAAATTTTCACAATTTACAAAATCAACTTTATTAGTTTTATCTATGACACCTTTATTAGGTGCAATTGGTGCGATCGTTTCAGCAGATAAGCACTATACATGACTTAAAAAAATAGATGGAGAATCAATAAGAGATTGAATTAAAAAAAATCGCCTTGTTAATTTTACTTCTCGACAAATTGATGAATTAAATAAATTAAATTATAATTTTAATCAAGCTCAATGAATTCATGTAATGAATGACAAAATGGGTTTAATGCGCATGATGCACAAGCTTATTGACAGTGCCGTTAATGGTAAAACGGATTTTTCACCCCATTTTTTAAAGAATACTAACTATAGTGTTAATTCACCATTTGCGGTTGATTTATCAAGAGTTTCTAATATTTTACTAGAAGATGATTTCGGAACTGATGTTTCCCCGATTGATGAAAATAATATTACACAAGCAATAATAAAACTTAGTGGATCTTGAGGTGGATTAAATGGTTTTGCAGAAGAACTTAATGAAATATTTAGAAAAACCAAAAAAGAAACAAATAATTTAAACCCTCAGCAAAAGGCGGCATATTTTAACAATATACAGCTATTTAAACAATTTATAATAGATAAAAAAATTCAACCCTTTAATAATGAAGGTCATGTAAATGAAAATTATGTAAATCAGTGAAAAGAAGTCTTACAAGAGTTTAAAAAAACAAAAGATAATTTTAAAAAAATGTATCAGTTGGATGAAAAAATGGCATCTTTAAAAGATGTTATTAAAATTTATGAAGCTAATAAAGTTCTTTTTAAATATACAAATGCTACCCCGGAAACAAGAAGAGCTTTTGATAATGCAATTGCCGAAGCTAAAAAAGATTTTGTTTATACACAAGATAGTTTTATTAATAATTTTAAACAAGATATTAAAAATAAATGGAATGCATTAGCCGGAATTGATAACCGTGAATGAAAATATAAAATATTAGAAGAAGCAAAAACTAGAGTAATTTCAGGTTATGACAAATTATCTAAACAAGTTAAAGACAATGTGTTGACTTTATTAGAAGGTCGTGCTACTATAGGTCAAGCTAGAAATGAAGAACAATTTCGTGAATTTTTGAAAGCTCGAACAGATGCTTTGGAAAAATTAAATAACACTTTCCCGCAATTAGAAGAAGCATTTAATAAATATACTGCTGTAATAGGTACTCCAAAACATGATCAAGCTTCTAATAAATTAAATGAAGATGATAAAGTTCTTAAATTAATTGAAGAAATTCTATCAGACCCAGGGCGTGGCGATGGAGCAACATCGGATACACTTTGAAAACCAGTAGATTCTAAAGGTCGTCCTTATTTAACTAAAAAATATCATATTACTTACTTAAAAATTAAAGAAAGAATTAATGAAAGAAAAATTCAAGAAACAATTAATGGAATTGATAGTGCTATAAAAGCTCTTAATGGCGAAGTTGTTTCTGCTCTAAACGATTACTTAAGTGCAATTGGTACTGGAAAATATGACACAGCCACTAACCAAGCTGAACAAAATAAAATTGTTTTTGATACCTTAAATGAAATTTTGCAAAATTCAGTAACACAACCCTCGCCATTAGAAAAAAATTTTTCTATTGGTAATAACCTAATTAAAACTGGCAAAACAGAAGCTGAAATATCTGCGGCCGCATCTAAAATTAGACAAGCTAAATCTGACCTTAACGGTAGTGAACTAGGTGCCCAAAAAACTGAATTAAAAAATAAACTAAATATTGCTCCTTTGATTCACCTAAATACAACAACTAAAAATGCAATTATAAAAGCAATTGATGAAGCAATTACTAAAAATAAATTAGATGAAATATCAATAAAGTTAGATAAACTTGCTACTAATTTTAATGCTGCAAATAGTGAACTATCTGATTTAAAAAATTATAAAACAACATTAGCAAGCAAACTAAATTATCGATTAGCAGATGATAGTTTAAAAATTGCTTTCAACCAAAAATTTGATGCATTAAAAAATAAATTGGATAACGCTAAAAATGCTAGTGGAATAAACATTTGAGAAAATGATGGTTTTGCCAATGCGTTTAGCGAATTAGAAACAGCAAAAAATAATTTAAATGGAACAATAAATAAAAATCAAGCTTTCACAAATATAGACAATTTAATAAATATTGCTGATTCAGTAAAACAAGCTATTAAAGATCAAATTGAAAAAAATGACAAAGCTGAAAAAATCGAAAGCAAAACAGCAATGCAAGCATTAGTAAATAATCTTAAAGCTACTAATAATAAATTTACAGATTTAAAAATTGAATTAAAAAAATACACTGATTTAATTGGAAATCAAAAACATAATTTAAGTACAAATAAAGATTCAATGGATATTAATGTTAAAAATGCTTTAAAATCAGTAATTAATGGAGATGAATTTACAACAATTAGCAATACTACAAATCTTGATAGTAAAAAATTGAAAGCTACTAATGTAGGGTCTATTGAAGCTGCTATATCAATAATTAGAAATTCTATTGCTGAGCTTAATGGTGATAAGGTTGCCAAGGTAAATGCTGCTAAAGCAAATATAAATAGCTTAAATAAATTGAGTCCTGCATTAAAATCTGATTTTACTAACAAGCTATTAGCTTTGAATGTTGATAATAAAACTGAAACATTGGCTGATTTTGAAAAAAATCAAATCAAGCCTATTACTGATAAAGCTGTTGAATTACAAAATGAATTTAGTAATGTAAATGCTGCCTTAATTAGTTTTAGAGATAAATACTATAAAGCTCCAGAAGGCACAGAAGCAACAAATAGAGAAAGTGAATGAAATAAAGTTATTGATGAGCTAAATACCGTTATATCTATATCGCTGAGCAAAACTATTTCTCCCGCTTATGAACTTCAAACTAATAATAGTGTAATGTTTAAAAATGGCATTACAATCGATGATGTAAAAGCAGTTATTAAAAAAATTAATGAATCAAAAAAGTCTTTAAAAGGATTGGAAGAATTAAATACTAAAAAAGAATCTCTAAAAAATGAATTAAATGCAGTTCCATTTAATAAATTAAATAGTGCAACAATTGCAGCTTTCAAAAACAAAATCAATAATTCCAATAGCTCATCAGAACTAGAAGCAATTAAAAATAAGGCTACAAAATTAGCAAATGAAATGGATCGGTTAAAAGCTAAAATTACTGTAGGTGATGCAGCTAAAACTAATGAAAACTACAATTTAGCCTCAACAGTTAAAAAAGCTAATTTTGATGCGGCTTTAAATGCATTAAAAGTCAAAGTTAATAATGAAGATATCTCTGAAAAATCAGTTTCAGACTTAAATAGCTTAGATTCTAATCTAGATGTAGCATTTGGTAATCTAGATGGATTATTAAATAAAGCTAAAAATGATTTAAGATCAAAATTAATGACAGAGCCAATTAATAAATTAAATGCACAAACTATTACTGCAATTAATTCAGCAATTAATAGTGCAGCTGATGTTGATTCTGTTAAAGCCTTAAATACAAAAATTCTTAGTTTAGCAACGGCTTTTAATAATGCGAAAAATGCAGCAGAAACTTTAAAAAGTTATCAAAGTAATGCTAATTATAAACTAGCTGATAATGATAAAAAAGCAACATTTGACCAAAAACTAAAAGCATTAGAAGATCTTGTTAATAGCCCAACTAATATTTTAGATACTGCATCTTCTGTATTTGATTCCGCAAAAACTGCAGTAGAAATAGCTAAAGCCCAATTAAATGGAAATACAAACTTATCAAATGCTGTGAGCAAAATTAAAAATGATTTAAATCATTTAAGTATTACCCAAAAAACTGAATCTGAAACTAAAATTAAAGATTTGACAAAAGTTAATTCAAAATCAGCACTTGATAGTGTTATGGCAACATTTACTAATATCAATACCGAGCTTGGAACGACTAAGTCAGCCATTAATGCTATAGCTAATTTAACTGAAAATGAGAAAAAAACTTTTATAGAAAAATTAGATCAAATTAATATCACCAATCTAACAGATGCTGAAGCAAAAACTATAATTGAGAATATTAAGCTAGAAGCCAAAAAAATAGCATGAGTTAATAAAGCTGCGCAAGAAATTGAAGCCTTATTACATTTATCTGGAGATTTAATTGATAAGATTAAAAATCAATTAAATAGTTTTAGTAAAACAGATTCTAGTGAATTTGAAAATGTCTTTAAAGATAAAATTGATGAAATCAAGTCGAAAGCTAAAACATTAAATAATAAATATACAAATGAAATTGAAGTTAAATTTAATGATTATTTAAGTACAATTGGTACCGTTAAATATGATGAAGCAACTAATCAAACCGAACAAAACGATATAGTTTATGCAGCTTTAAATGAAATTGCTAAGCCAGTATTGACAAAACCAACAACTTTAACAAAAACCACTTCAATTAGTGGATTAAAAATTGATGCTGGATCCGATATTACAGCAATTCCTGCTTTATTAGATAATTTAATCACTAAGGTAACTAAAATTGCTGAAAAAATTGAAGAAGCTAAAAATAATTTAAATGGTGAAAATGTTTTAGTTGCTAAAATTGCTGAAAAACAAAAAACATTAAATGATTTATTAAATGATGAAACAAAATTTGGTAGTTTATCTAATGAAGTTAAAAATGCAATAAAAACAAAAATTGATAGTGTTGGTAATTCCAAAGCAGGCTTAGAAAAATTAACTAATGAAATTGAACCTAAAATTTATGCAGCTAATGAAATTATTAAAAAATTAAATAATAAAATTACTGCACTAGAAAAAGCAAAAACAGATCATCCATTAAATTATAATTTAGCTGATGATGATAAAAAAGTTCAATATGACAAAGCTATAAATGATTTAAAAAATCAATTAAAAGAAAATTTATTTGATTCTGCAAAAGTAAGTACTGCTGAAGCAGTTTTAAAAACAGCAGATGGATTAGCGCTAAATGGTCATGATAATTTAGATGTTGCTCGAAAAGTAATAGATGGTTTAGATAATTTAGGTAGTGATCAAAAAATTCAAGCCAAAAATAAATTAGAAGCAGTTTCTTCTAAAGAAGATTTAAATAATAAAGAAAAATTATTTACTAGCATTGATACTAAATTTGGTTTGGCAAAAACTGTTATTAGTACAAATGATAAATTAATATCAACTGAACAAAGCGCATTAAATGATAAGTTAGAAGCGATAAATATTAGTGATCTTACAGCTGAAACTACACAAAATAAAATTAATGAAGTTACATTAGAAGCAGATAAAACTGCATTGTTAAATGAAGCTATTAAAGAAGTAAATAATTTGACAAATTTATCACCATCTTTAATTCAAAAAATTAAAGATAAATTAAATAATTTTAACAAAGTTGATGCTACTCAAACTAAGGATGATTTTAAAACATTATTAGATAATATCAAAAACAAAGCCACAACATTAAATGACAAATTTAAAAATACAACTAATGGAGTTGTAAAAGCATTTAGTGATTATGTTGCAACAGTTGGAACCGATAAATATGATGAATCAACTAATAAAAATCAGCAAAATAATGTCGTTTATACTGCATTAAGTGAAATTGTTAAACCTGAGGTATCAGCTCCTACAACATTGACAAATGCTGAAAATATTAATACTTTAAAAGTTGGATTTAAAACAACCGATGCTTCTAAAGAGGTTGAAAATTTATTAGATGAATTAATTGCCAAAACTTCTGATGTTATAAATGAAATTAATAAAGCTAAAGCTGATTTAAATGGCGAGACTATTATTAGCTCAAAAATTAGTGAAAAGAAAAAAGAATTACAAGATTTCTTAAACGATAATACTGAATTCAATTCATTGCCAGACAGTGTTAAAAATAAAATTAAAAATGAAATTAGTGGTGTTAGCGATACCAAAATAGATTTAAATAAACTAAATGAATTGGAAACAAAAATAGTTGATGCTAAAAATACAATTAAAACAATCAATGACAAAATTGCTGAATTAGAAACAAAACAAAATGATAAAAATTACAAATTAGCAAACGAATCTAATAAAAAAGATTTTGATCAATTAATTCAAAATTTAAAAGATCAATTAAAAAAAGATTTATTTGATAAAGCTAAAAAAGATGCTGCTTTAGTTGTAGTAAATGATATAACAGATACCACTGCAAATGCTAAATTAAATGGCAATGATAATTTAGACAAAGCTCTTAATAATGCAAAAACTTTATCTAATTTAAGTGATGAACAAAAAACACAAGCTGAAAATAAATTAAAAGACTTTAATAAAATTGATAGTAAAGAAAAACTAGAAGCAGCTGAGAATTTATTAAGTGAAATTAATGATAAATTGAAAAAAGCTAATGATGATATTAAAGATTTACCGCATTTAACAAAAACCACTCAAGATAAAGCAATTGAAGATTTAGGTAAAATTAATATTACTGATTTAACAACTGATCAAGCTCACACTGCAATTGATACTATTGTAAATCAAGCTAGAGAGTTAAATACTTCACTTGAAGAAAAGTTAACTAAACTAAAAGAAGAACTTGCTAAATATACTAGTGAAATTGGAAAAACAAAACATGATGTAACGGAAAATGTAGTAGCAATAGATAGCAAAGTAGTTAGTGCACTTAAAACGGTTATTGACAAAATTACAGATGATACTAAATTAATTAATGCATTTGCTATTGATGATAATAAATTAACTACTAATGATCCTGATGCAATTCAAGTTGCAATTAACCAAATTACTACAGCACTAAATGAATTAAATGGCGATGATAAAATTAAAGAATTAACTAATAAATTAAATTCTGATGCTGAATTAAATTTATTAAATTCAACAACTAAAGCTAAAATTACTGAAGAAGCAAATAAAGTTACTTCATTTAGAGAACTTGAAGCTGTTAAAGCTAAAGCTGAGCAAGCGGCAAAAGATTACAAAGCAATCTCTGACAAAATTGCTGAATTAGAAGCAATTAAAAATGATGCAAATAATAAATATTATTTACTTGCTTCTCCAGCTAAACAAGCAGCAATTAATAGTGCAATTTTTGATTTAGAAAATAAATTAACAAATGATGATTTATATGGCAAAACTTCTAGCGATATTGAAGCGATTTTAAAACCAGCTAATGATGCGGTTGCTGCTTTAAATGGAAATGAAAACTTAACTACAGCTGAAACTAAAATTAAAGCATTGTCAAATATTAATAAAGTTGAACAAAATACAATTTTGACAGAATTAGGTGATTTAGCAAAAATTAATAGCGAATTAAAGTTAAATGAAGTGGTGGATAAATTTACTAATGTTAATAATTTTATTGGAGAAAAAATTTCAGAAATTAATAACTTAACACATTTTTCTAAAGAATTGCAAGATGAAGTAAAAGCTAACATTAAAAAACTTGAAGGCTTATTAACTAAAGATGAAGCTACATTAAAATCAGAAATTGAAACTGTTGTTAATAATGCTAAAACAACAAATGATAAATTTGTTGAATTAAAAACTAAAGTTGCAGCATATAAAAATGCCATGACAACTCCAGACTACACTGAAGATACTTCTGAAAATCAAACATTACAAAATAACAAAGTTAAAGATGCACTAGAATCAGTTTTAAAAGATAAAACTTATGCAAATATTGAAACAGATTTACAAGAATTAAATATAGAAAAATTTAAATCTAGAACAACACTTGCTAAAGTAGAAGCAGCAATCACTAAAATTGAAACTGCTCGCTCTTCTTTAAATGGATCAAGTCATGTTGATGAAGACAAAGAAAAATTAAAACAAAAAGTTGAAAATACAACCACTGGAGACTATAAAGATTTAAATGATGCAACTAAAAAAGCAATTTTAAATGATTTAAATAATGTAGACACAGATACAAAAGTTGAAGTAGTTGTAATTGATGAAAAAGCTACTAAAGCTTTAGATCTTCAAACTAAATTGCAAGATAAAATTAATGTATTAAAAGAATATCAAAAAGATAAAGACTATAAATTAGCTTCACTTGAACAAAAAACAGCTTTTGATACAGCTTTAACTAAACTTGAACAACAAGTTAAATCTAATTTATACGATAACCAAACAGAAGTTGAAAAAACTACTAATGATTTAATTACAGTAGCCGAAACAACCAAAACAGCTTTAAAAGGAAATGAAAACTTACAAAAAGCTAAAGATGATATTCAAGCTTTATCTAATTTAAATAAAACTACAACTCGAGATATAATTGAAGCTTCGCTAGATAATATTGATAAATTTTCAGATCAAACATTATTAAATAATGAAGTTTTAAAATGAACTTCAATTAATACTAAATTAGAAGACTTAAAAAATGCTTTAAAAACTTATACAACTTCGCCACTTGAACATTTATCTCAAGTAGCTAAAGAGGCATTCATAGCAAAAGCGCAAAAGATTGAAAATTTAAATGCGGATCAAGCAGCTATTGAAGCTAAAATTGCTGAAGTTAAAACCACAGCCAAAGAAACTAATGCAGCATATAATGATTTAAAAACCGCATATGATGCTTATAAAGCAAAAATGGCAACTGCTGATTATGTTGATGCAACAGAAAGTACAAAAACCACAGCTGATCAAACAGTTAAAAATGCTTTGGATTCAATTTTAGATGCTACAACAATACCAAGTGCAAATAATAATTTAGAAGGAAAAATTAAAGCTAATATTGATGCCGCTAAAATTCAAGAAGCCAAAACAGCTATTGAAAAAGCCCTAGATTCATTAAATGGTAATGAAAATTTAGCTAAATTAAAAGAAGAAGTATTAACTAAATTAGAACCTGGTAATGAATTCAATAGTTTAAGTGATGCCACAAAAGAAACAATCAGAAAAAATGTTAATGATGCTAAATTTGCAAGCAATGTTAATGACACAAATCAAAGAGCAAAAGATGCTCTAAATATTTCAAAAGGTATTGAAGACACAATTAAAAAACTTGAAAATGCTAAATCAACAGTTGATTATAAGTTAGCTAGTGATGATAAACAAACTAAGGTTAATGATGTATTGCAAGATTTAAAAGATTTAAAAAATAGCGATTTATTAGATGCTAGTGCTAAACATAATTTAAATACCACAATGCCTAAAGCCGCAGAAGCGATTGATAATCTAGATGGAAATGAAAATCTAGATAAAGCAAAAGCGAAAGTTGACAGTTTTAATGATATTCCTGAAGCAGCAAGAAATAGCGCACGTGATAATTTGCCAACTACATCACTAACTGATTTAGATCAAAAAGTGGATGATTTAAAAAAAATTAATGGCAACATTGCTGCAAATAAAGACATTATTAGTAAATTACCAAACTTAGATCAAGCTACTAAAGATAAATTAAATGAAGATGCTTCTCATGTTGATTTATCAAAATCAAAAGATAAAAATATTGAAAACTCAAATAATGTTAAAGATAATGCAGTTGATTTAAATAATAAATTTATCGACTTTAAATTAGATCTTGATAATTATTTATCAGTACAACAAACACCAGCTTATACAGCTGCAACTAATAATGCTATAGTAAATCAAAAAGTTGTAGCTACAATTAATAGCATTCTTTCAAATCATGTCCAAAGTGCCGGAGAAGTGACTCAAACCAGCACTTTCAAGCATGGAGTTAGTGTAGTTGATATCAATATTGCTTTAAAAGCAATTGAAAATGCAATTGCACAACTAGATGGTAATCAAGAGGTTATTAGAGCAAAACAAAATGTGCTCGACACCATTGCAACTGCTGGTGAATATAAAACTTTATCATACGCAACCAAACAAACATTAAAAGAAATGGTGAATGAAATAGGAGCTAATGAAACTGATTGAGAAAACAAACTGAGCAATGTTTTATTAGAAGCTAATAATGCACTAAATCTTTATTTGAAAATTGATTTAGCAATTGCTAAGGCTAAAATTGCTGGGTTAACTAATGAAGTAGTAAAATTACAAGAAGCTAAAGAAACGAGTTTAGTAACTTTGCCTAGTGAAAAATATAAAGATGGTGATGAAACATCAGGAAATTCGCCAAACAAACTTTGATGATTATTATCATCATTATTAGCTCTAATTCCATTGGCAATTTGATTCTTAATTTTTTTTAAATTCAAAAAGAAGAAATAACTTTATTTCAAACGATTAATATCTAAAAAAATATCTTAAAGAATTATTTAAAAATTTTAGTAAGATATTTTTTTTTATTTAAATAAAGTAAATTAATAATTTCCTAATTATAAAAACCAATTTTTGAAATAAATTTTATAAAAAAATAAATTTTTCAATATTTATATCTTATATATATTAAAATATAAAATAACTATTACTTATAACTTTAAAGGACAAGTATATTCATTGTTACATCCAGGGTAAAATTTGCAAAAAGTATCACTAGTTAAAAAGCAAATTAATAAATATCAATTATTTAATCAAAATTTAATTAATGATATTTATTGTAATTATTGTAATTTAAATTAAGAAAAGGTATTATGAAAAGTTTTAAAAGTCAAAGCAAAAATTCTAAATTTATAAGGAGGAGCGTATTATTAGTATTAGCTGCAACACCATTAGCAGTTGCAGTTTTTGCTTTTAGCACAATTGCTCCAAAAACAAATGTAGCAAATCCAACAGCAGTCACATTTACAAGTTATAGTGCTGCTACAACAACGGCAAAACCTGCAGAAACTATTGAAAGTATCAAAACAGAAACTACGGGTGTTATTCAAGGTTTACAAAGTTTATCTGAAGAATTAAAAAATGATTTAAAATCTCAGCTTGAAAAAATTAAAACTGATAACCCAAGTATTCAAGTAGCTCAATACAAAGTAAAAACTAATCAATTGAAATCAAAAGCTCGAGGTTTAGATCGTGAGTCCAAAAAAGTTGCTCCAGAGCTTAAAAAATATTTAGATTTATTAACTACGCAAAAATATGTTCAAGCATCTAACGCAGCAGCGCAAGATGAAGAAGTTTTTAAAGCCTTGGAATCAGTATTTAGTGATCCATCTCGTACTGGAGAAAATGCAAACACACTTGAAAGAGTTAATAGTGGTCGTCTAAATGCTGATTATAGTGTTAATACATTTAAAGTAAAAGTAGGAGCTACAACTGAAAAAATTACTGCAGCAATTCAAAAAATTACTGAAGCAGCAGAATCACTAGATGGTGATAAGGTTGTTTTAGAAAATAAAAAGCAAGAAATTAAAAATTCTTTAAATGATGCACCTTTAAATCAATTAGCTCAAGTAGCTAAAAACTGATTAGAAACAGAATTAGAAAAAATTGATAACGAAGAAGGATTAGAACCCATTAAAACTAATGTTGAAAAAACTAAAACTTTAGTTAGCCAACTTAATTCTAAAATAGTAGAATTAACAACTCAAAAAACTAATCCAGCTGAAAACTTTAATTTAGCAGACGAAGATAAAAAAAATAAATTCACCAATGTTCTAGACGCACTATTAACTTCTAATACTTCCAATTTATTTGATTCTACAACTAGCGAAGCTACGACTGCTAAATTAGCTGAAGCAAATAATTTAGAACTAAATGGAACTTTTAATTTAACTTTTGCAAAAGGGCAAATTAATCTTTTATCTAGTTTAAGTGGATTACAAAGAAATCAAGCAAATTTAAAATTAGAAAAACTTCTTTCAAAACAAGAGCTAGATGATGCTATTGTAAGATTTACTGAGATTAACACTAATTTATCAACAGCAAAAACACTAATTAATAATAATTTAATTAATTTAAGTAATGCATTAAAAGATAAATTTATTGAAACATTAGATGCAATTGATGTCACTGATCTTACAGCATCACAAATGAAAACACAGTCAGACACAGAAATAACTAATGCACAAGCATTAAATAGTAAATTTGTTGAATTAAAAGCTGCTTATGATAACTATAAATCTCAAATGTCACAAGCAAAATATGTTGATGCAACAGAAGGGATAAAATTATCTCAGGATGCTGAGGTTGCTTCGGCATTAACTTCAGTTTTAGATGCTTCAACTACACCAAGTGTTACAAATGAATTGCAAGGTAAAGTAAAAGTAAATGCCACAGTTGCTGATATTGAATCAGCAATTAATACAATTAATACTGCGATAGCTACATTAGATGGTGATACTAATTTAGAATCAGAAAAAAATAAAACAAAAGCTAAAACAAATGAAGGGGCTGAATTTTCTGTTTTCAATGAAGCAACAAAAACAGAATTTAATAAACAAATTAATGTAGCCAATTTTATATCAGAAGTTGAAGCAGTAGATGCCAAAGGTGTAAAGGCCCTTAAAAGATTTAGCACTATTTTTCAAACTATTACAAATTTAGAAAATATTAAACCTGAAATTAATTATAAATTAGCTAATGATCCAGAAATTAAAGCAGTTGATGATGCTTTAGCAAATTTAACCACTTTTAAAGCAACAAATTTATTAGAAGATACATCTGATGCGGAATTAGAAAAACATAAAACAAATGCAGATACTGCTTTAACAAATTTAAATGGTAATACAAACTTAATTAATGCTGAAACTAAAGTTGCTGGTTTAGAACACATCCCAGCAAATGAAAGAGAAAAAGCTAAGCTAAGCTTACCAAAAACTACACTAACTGATTTAACCCAAAGAGTTAGTGACTTAGTAGAAGTTAATACAACTATCAGCAATAACAAATCTACAATTGAAACTCTTTTAAAATTAAGTCAAGAATTCAGGTCTATTTTAAAAGTAGAAGCAGCTGCTATTAATGTTGATCAAACTAAGGTAAATAATCTTGAACACACAAATAATGTGACTCAAACAGCAGTTGCCTTAAACAAAAAATACCCAACATTCCAAAATGCTAGTGAAGATTATATTTCATTACACCAAACATCAATTTATAAGGCTTCAACTAATAAAAATCAACAAAATACTGCTGTAACAAAAGCTTTAAATACTGTTTTATCTGATACACGTAAAGATTTAGACTTTAACTTTAATACAAACACTTTTAAATATGGTACTGATATGGCTAAAGTTGAACAAACAATTGCAGCAACAAAAGCTGCAATTAAAGCGCTTGACGGTGAAGCACAAATTTTAAAAACCAAAGCTGCAGCAGCAGAAATATTCACTACAGATGAAAAATTTAAGTCATTATCTGAAGTTTCTAAAGCAACATTACAAAAATTAATTAATGCAATTAGTAGTAATCAAAATGACTGAGAACAAAAAATAACAGAAGTTAAACAAGAAGCTGAAAATGCATTACTAAAGCTTGAAAAAATTAATGCTAATATTGCTTTAGCTGAAGCAAATGCTGATTATGAAAAGGTTACTGAATTGCAACAACTTAAACAAGTTGATTTAGTTGATGTATCAAAATTTCAAGATTTTTACAATCCCACACCAACTAATGAAACAAATTCAAATAAAATTTGATGATTGCTATCATTATTTGCTTTAATTCCTATTTCTATTGGCTTATTATTTACCAAATTTAAGCACAAAATTAAATAGCCAAATTATTTGAATTTATAAACTAATATCTTGCTAAGTTATAAGGAACTAGCAGGATATTTTTTTATGTAAAATTTATTTTTTTAACCTTAATTTAGATTATTTTTGTTGAAATTTTCTGAAAAATATTTATTTAATTTAATGAATTTAATTAAATGCTTCTTATATATATATATATATATATATATTAGAATATAACAACTAATATTAATGGATATATCGAAGCTTCATTTTATTAGTTTTTCCTAGTGTTAAATTTGATTTTTTAGAATCATTTTAATACCTTTAAATTCGTTAATTAAAAATTTATCTTATAAACACAATTTTAGCTATTAAATCTAACTTTTAAAGAAGGTTTTATGAAAAATTTTAAAAATAAGAAGTATCAAAATATTAAAAAAAATTGTTTCTTTTTAATGGGTAGTATCCCTGTTTTATTAGCTGCTTCTATAGTTTCTTCGGAGCCGACAGGTCCGCGAGAAGGTGAATCAATCGAGAATTGAGTTAACAGATCTTTCGATTCATTAACATCAGCTCAAAAAAAAGCTTTTTTACCTTCTCTTGAAAAACACTTCATAACAAAAGATATAAAATGAGTTAATACAATGATGAAAGATTTACGCATTCATTATTCTTTTGCTAATGGCATTATTTATAATGATTCAAATCCATATTTAGATTTATATAAACACGCTGACATGGGATTGGCTCTAGAATTCCAATCCCAATTTTTTGCAATTAAAAACATGTTTAAAGATGATTATTCAATCATTGACATTGCTACAATACAAAGGAGAAGAAGTGAATTTTTACAAAGTTTAAATAAGTTAAATGGTTTTACAAATGAAATCAAAAAACTTATTAATAGTAAAAGAAATTTAACAAATTCACAAAAAAACAATTTAGAAACAGAAATTACAAAAGAACTAAAAAAAATAAAAAGAAATGAATCTGATGAACAAAACAATATAAATGGCACTTTCTTAGCAAAAGTAAATGCATATAAAAAACAAACTGATGATTTAGAAAATCAAATGCTTATTCTAAAAAATACATTAGATGAATACAAAAATAAAAAAACAAGTACGAAATATTTAACATCAACAACTGGAACTAAAAGTGCTTTTGACTCAGCTCTTCTTGCTGGGACAATAAATACATCTTACTCGGACATTAACCCTACTAAAATTGAAGAGTTAAAAAACAATATTATTAATACTTATAATAATCTTGATGGTTCTGACAAAAAAGATATTTTAAAGGCTAAATTAAAAACGGTGCCATTTAATGAATGAAATCCATCAACGATTGCAACAATAGGTTCTGCAATAGATGCAGTAAGTGATTCTGATCTAATAGCCATTGAAACAAAACTAAATAAATTGGGTAGCGAATATAGTGATGCAAAAAACACACTTAGAGATCTTGATGATTATAAAACTTCTGTTGCTTCTGAAGTTGATTACAGGTTAGCTGAAAATAATAAAAAATTAGATTATGATGCAAAATTTACAGCTTTAAAAAATAAAATTGATAATGCTCAAAATACTAGTGGAATTAATTTTTGAAATGATGCTTCAAAATCTGATTTTAAAACTGCAGAAGTTGATTTATCTAATGCTAAAAGTACATTAAAAGGTAGAGAAAATAAAAATAAGGCCATTGCAGAAATAACTAGTTTACTAAATATAGATGATGTTACAAAAACAGAAATGGAAAATAGCATAGATGATAAGGTAACTATTCCTGACAAAACTACTTTGGATAAAAAGTTAGCTGATCTTAAAGCTGCTAATGATAAATTTGATGCTTTAAAAAATAAATTAAAAGAGTATACTGATACAATCGGTACAGAGCAGCATGATCTTGCAACAAATAAAATTAATTTAGATAATAAAGTTATAGATGCTTTAAATTTAATTTTAGAGTCTCCCAAAATTACTAATATTTCTAATTCTACTAATCTTAATAATAGAAAAATAAATGCAACAAATGCAGCCGCTGTTGATGCTACTATTAAATCAATTGATGATGCTTTAAAAGCACTTGATGGTAATGATGTAGCTAAAAAAAGAGATAAACAAAATTTAATTGATAATGCAAAAGCAGAAATTAATGCTCATAAAAATTTATCAGATGCTGAGAAAAAAACTTTTATTGATAAATTAGGTACTTTTGACGCAAAGGATACAATTGAATCAATTGATGCTTTAAAAGCAAAAATTAATACTGTAAAAAATGAAGCAACAATTTTAAATAATTTAAATAAGGCTAAGGTAGATTTAAAAGCAAAATTAAAAACATCTCCATTTAATAAATTAAATGCAGCAACAATTACTGAATTTGAAACAAAAATTAATGCAATTTCAGATATTAGTGCTTTAACTCCAATAGAAACTCAAGCTAAAGCATTAGCTGATAAAATGGATGAATGAAAAGCTAAACTTATTGAATTAGAAGCTGGAAAAACAAGTGAAAATTATAGCTTAGCTACAAAAGCTCTACAAGATACTTTTGATGCAGAATTAACTAATTTAAAAAACAAAATTGAAATTCAAAATATCGCTGATAAAACTATAACTTCATTAGATAAACTAATTACTAATGCTGAAACAGCTAAAAATAATTTAAATGGTTTATTAAACAAAAGAAAACAAGAATCAAGAGATAAGTTAGGCGTTTCGCCTTTAACTGAATTAAATGCAGAAACAATTATTGAAATTAATAAGCAAATTAATGCAGCTACTGATACAGAAACGCTAAACCCACTAGATACAAAAGCTTTAAATGTTGCAACAGCATTTAAAGTTTTAAAAGATAAAATAACTAATTTAGAATCATATAAAAATAATCCTAATTATATACTGGCAGATGATAGTAAAAAAACTAAATTTGATACAAGTTTAGATGCATCAAAAAAAGAATTAGCTAAAACAGGAAATATTTTAGATGCGCCGCCTAATACATTTACTAATTTAGCTGATGAAGCAGAAAGTGCCAAAAATGATTTAAATGGCAATAGCAATCTAACGGCAACAAAAACAGCTATTAATAATTTAACAAATTTAAGTATTAATCAAAAAAAACAAGCCACAGATAAAATATCAGATTTTACAAAAATTACTTCAAAAACAACTTTAGATAATGCTAAGAATTTATTTAGTGATATCGATAATAAAATTGGAACCACCAAAACAATAATTGATGCAACTGATAATTTAATTCTTTCAGAAAAAACAACATTTAAAAACAAACTAGGTGATATAGATATTAGTGATCTTTTTGCGGAACAAGCCAAAAATAAAATTGATGAAATTAAGTTAGAAGCTAAAAAAACTGCATGATTTAATAAAGCCATTAAAGAAATAGAAAGATTAGAGCATTTATCTCATACTTTAATTGAAAAAGTTAAGGCCAAATTAAATAGTTTTAATAAAGTTGATCCCAGTGAAACGGAAGCTAATTTTAAAACAAAATTAGATCAAATTGTTAATAAGACAAAAGCATTAAATAATAAATATACAAATGAAATTGAAGTTAAATTTAATGCTTATGTTGGCACAATTGGCACAACTAAATATGATGAAGCTGATAACAAAGATGAACAAAATAATGCTGTGTATGCAGCATTAAATGAAATCGTTGCTCCAAAAATTACAAAACCTTCAGTGTTAGCTGCTACAGAAAGAATCAATACTTTAAAAATTGGTCCTGGAACTGATGATTCATTAGATACAGAGGCATTATTAGATGCTTTATTAATTAAAGTTAGTGAAGTATCAACAAAAATCGAAAAATCAAAAGATGCCTTAAATGGCGAAAATGTCTTAGCAACAAAAATTGCAAATAAGAAAAAAGATTTAATTGATAAAGTTGATAGTAAGTCAGAGTTTAATGAATTACCAACTGATGATGTAACTAATTTCAAAAATAAAATTAATAATTCAACATCATTAATAGAACTAGAAAAATTAGATAAAGTAATTGATGATACAGCATTAGTAACTAGTCAAATTAAACAAAGAATTGAAAAATTAAAAGAAAAACTTATAGAAACAAATTACAAATTATCTGACGCCACAAAGCAAAAAGAATTTGATGATATTATTAAAAAATTAGAAGATCATTTAAAAGAAAATTTATTTGATGATACAAAAAGATCTGCTGCAACTACTGATTTAAATAATTCAACTATAGCTATTGCTGAAAGTAAATTAAATGGTGAAGATAATTTAAAAAATGTTATTAAAGAAGTTCAAGCATTAGACCACTTAAGTAACGATCAAAAAAGTCAAGCAGAAACAAAATTAGCAGATTTAACAAAAATTACTTCAAAAGCTGATTTAGAAACTGCAAAGACGCTATTTGCTAATATTAATAATAAAATTGAAGCAGCTAAATCTAAAATTAATACCTTATCACATTTAATTAAAATTACTAAAGATAAAGCAATAGAAAATTTGAGGAAAATTGACATTTCATTTGTTAATGAAGCTACAGCTACAACAAAAATTAATGAAATTGTTAATGCATCTGAAACATTAAATAATTCATTAAAAGAGGAATTAATTAAATTAAAAGCAGCTTTAAAAAATTACACCGATGAAATTGGTAAATCAAAACATGATGTGACTCAAAATGTTGCAAATGTTGATCAAGAAGTAATTTCTGAATTAAAAAAAGTATTAAGTGATATTACTGCAACAACTTTAACTAACGGCTTTAATGTTGATGATAAAAAATTATCAACTAATGATGTAAATCTAGTTAAAACAGCAATTGCTAATATTGAAACAAACTATGCTAAATTAAATGGTGACACAGAAATTAAAAATATAATTGACCAATTAGATATAGATCCTTTGAGTAGTTTGAACGACGCTACTAAAGATGGTATTAAAGCAGCTGCTAATACCGCAACTTCTTATTCTAATCTTCGTGAAATTGTTTCAAAAGCTAGCCAAGCAGTAGCTGACAATATAACGATTACAGCTAAAATTGCTGAAATGAAATTAGTAAAAGATAATGCAAATTATAAACTTGCTAATACTGGATTAAAAAATACTTTTGACACTGAAATTACAAATTTAGAAACTCAATTAAAAAATTATAATTTATTTAATAAATCAACAATAGAAATTGCAAATATTATCAAACCTATCAATGATGCAAACGCCGCTTTAAATGGTAATTCCAATCTTTCTAATGCAGAAAGAGATATTAAGGCATTAATAAACTTACCAGCTGATAAGCAAAATACAATTATTTCTGAACTTAAAGATTTAACAAAGATTGATGATAAAACAAAATTAGACAATTTAGTAACTAAATTTACCGATGTTAATAGTTATATTGAAACTAAAAAAACAGAAATTGAAGCATTGGATCATCTTTCTTCTGAACTTCAAGATGAGTTTAAAGCAAAATTTGGAAATATTAATGATTTAAATCAAGATGCAGCTAATATTAAATCAGAAATTGATACTAAATTCACCGAGGCTCAAGCAATTAATAATAAATTTAATAATTTACAATCTGAAGTTGCTAAATATAAAATTGCACTTACACAACCAGAATATACTGAGGCAACTTCAGAAAATAAAAATGATCAAAACCAAAAAGTTAAAGATGCTTTAGAATCAGTTTTAAAAGACAAAACTTATACTAATATTGAAACAGATTTAGCTGAGTTAACAAATGAAACATATAAATCAGGAGTAACACTAGCGATAGTTCAAGATGCAATTACTAAAATAACTGATGCTTTAAAATCACTAAATGGTTTAACCCAAGTTAATGATGACAAAACAAAAATTAGAGATAAAGTTAATAGCGCTACAGGAATCTATAATCCTTTAAATGATGATACAAAAACTGCTATTTTACATGACATAGATAAACCTAAAACTGACACCAAATCAGAAGTTAATGCAATTGACACTAAAGCAGGCAAAACCTTAGATTTACATAATCGTTTAACAGCTAAAATTACTGAATTAAAAAATTTCAAAACTGATCCAAACTATAAATTAGCAAGCGGTGTAGAAAAAAATAATTATGATTTAGCTTTGGAAAAATTAAAAGAACAATTAATTAAAAACTTATATAATGATACTAATAGTGCCGAATCAGAAGGTGCAATTATTTCAGCCGATGCTGCTAAAGCTGCTCTTGATGGAAATGAGAACCTAGCTAACACTAAAACAACTATTGATGGTTTAACTAACTTATTAGATTCAACTAGAACTGATATCACAACAGATTTAGATAATATTAATAAATATGGTTATAAAGCAGCGCTTGATGCTGTAGCTACTAAATTTAGTGCAATTAATACTAAATTAAGACAAGTAGATACTAATATCAATGACTTAAATCATCTTTCACAAGCTGCTAAAGATAGCTTCATTAATGAAGCCAAAACAATTGATTTTAATAGTGACCAAACAACTATTGAAACTAAAATTT
>NZ_JBSWZS010000014.1:0-42824 GCF_054170725.1 Mycoplasma pogonae
GTTATTAAATTATAACCCTTTTCAAGATAAGATCTAACTCATGCTGAAATCATAGCAGGAGAATTAATATCATATTCTGAAGCAAGATCACTAATATTTTCGTGTTTAAGCAAAACTTTATTAATTACTTCTAGTTTGATTTCATTAGAATATTTTTTATTTTTTATTTTTTATTTTTTCAAAAGCTTTTAAACCGTTTTTATTTCCAAGTCTTATTGAGTTATAAATGACTTGTCTATCAACATTGTATTTTTTAGACAAATTTAATACTGATTGGTTTTTAGATTCATTATAAATTTTAATTTTTTGTTCTTTTGTTAGTTTTTACATAAAAAATGCGCTCCTTAATTGTTTTGTCCAACTTTTGGGGCGCATAGCAGCTAAGTGAATTTTGTTATATAAAATATTTCTTAAAGTTTCAATTCTAAATTAGGTTTTGGTTTTTTATCAAATCGTTTATTAGCAATTTGATTAATAAAAATTGTCTTATTATTAAATTGAATATGATCCTCATGCGAAGTATAAATGATGATGTTGTTTTTAAATTCATTTTTAATGATTTGAACAATTTTGTTTTTTTCTTCAAAATCAATTCCTACAAAAGCTTCATCTAAAATTAAAACTGAGGGTTTAGCAAATAACAAACGAGCAATTTCAATTCTTCGTAATTCTCCGCCTGATAAATTAGTTTGGTTTAAATTAATTTCATCATCTAGTCGTTTAGTTAAATATAAAAGTCCAACTTTGTTTAATAAATTTTCGACTTCAGTTTCAGTTGCTGTTTCACCTAATAAAATATTTTCGCGAATTGAAAGTGGAAAAATTGATGGTTGTTGCTTTATTAAACCGGCTTGAAAGGCAATTTCATGATTATTTTTATAAGTATTATTAAAAATAATTGAACCACTATAATTGCTATTTTCATTAAATAATAATGATAAAAAAGTTGTTTTTCCACTTCCTGAAGGTCCTTCAACTTTGACAAAATCACCTTTTTGAATTACTTGATTAATATTTTTAAATAAAAATAAATTTGGGTCGTCAAATCGTTTTAAGGAAACATTTTTAAATTCAATTTTTTCCAGTTCGATAAATTGACGTTGTGTTACCTTTAATTTTCAATCCTTGGTTTTAAGTTGCAAAGTTTTTAATGCGCTAGTCGCTGTAGTTAATTGAGTTAAAAAATCAGCAATTGCAAAAATTGGCCCCACTAACATTCCTGAAATAAAAATAATAGAAATAAAATCAGCTTGATTAATTGCTCCACTTTGACCTTGCATTTGTTCTTGACTTAAATAAAAAGCTAAAATAATCATTCCTAATTGAATTATCCCGATCATTAAACGAGCAAAAACGATCCAAGAAGCACGAATTAAAGCAAAACTATTTTTTGTAGTAATAAAATCAGCTTTAACATCATTAATTTTGTTTTTTAAAAATGTTTCTCGTTGCAATAATCTTGAAACGGAAATATTTTTAAATAAGCGTGAAAAGCTAATTGAATAACGTTCTTCTAAAACTTTTAATTCACGATTTTTTCTTTTTACTTTTGGAGTAAAAATATTAGTCGAAATTGCTCATAATAAAAATGCTAAAATTACAAAAGTAAATAAAATCCAAGATTGAATAGCAATAAAAATAAATGTATAACCCAATGATGTGATGATAATAGTGAAACTAATTACTGCATTCATTAAATTATCAACATAATTTTTAATATTCACTTCAGTTGAAAAAGCTAATGATTCAGAATTAGTTTTTTCAAAAATACTATAATTTTGCTTTAGAAAATTATTTACTAATCGAGTTTTTAAATCAGCTTTAATTCGCGCCTTAATTTTTTCAATAAAAAAAGTGTTTAAAAAAGCAAAAACACTTCGTGAAATAATAATTCCTATAAAAAATGACAAAATATATAGAAAAATTTGTACATCTTTTTGCGCAATAATTTGTTGCAAAATTAATGATGGTAAATAAGTAAGTAAAGATAAAATACAACTGATAATTCCTACTCCAATAATCATTCATTTATGACGTAGTGATAATCTAAAAATTTGACTCATAATGTCGCTTCCGATTCTTTATATGTTTTGAGATTTTAAAATTAATTATATCAATATTATAAAAATTAAAATTTTAGAAAAAAAATTTAGCTTACACTAAATTGCATTAATCATTTTAAATTTAAAACTGAAAATTATTTGTAATTCAAATAATTCCAATAAAAAATAACGTCACCCCTAAAATTGGAGGACCATATAATTGAACAACTTTTGAAAAAGGTAAAACTAGTCTTGCTCCTTTATAGCTAATATCTGACTTGATGTTATTTTCTTTTTTGTATTGTTCTAACTGACGTTTACGATAATTTTGCACTTTTTTATTGCTAAAAAACATAATAAGTAATAACAAAATTCCTAAGATGATGAAAATTGAACCAAAAAAATAACGAACCCAATCTGGGGTTTGACTAAAATCAAGGCTTGGTTTTGCACCTATAGTTGGAGCCTGTGCAACTAATTGAGTTAATGAAAACATAGTAAAAATTATAAACAAATTTACAATTTTAATGTTTATTTTTCTAATTTTTTCACTTCTTCAAGCCAAAAAATAAAAAAATAAATTTTTTTTTACAAAATTAATACTTTTAAGCTATATATAAATGAAGAAAAAACATGCTATTTTTATTTTTCATATTGTTTAAACAATTTATTTATAATTCGGAAAGATTCTATGTCTAAAAATAACAAAGTTAATGACTTAGAAAAACTTTCTAAAGTTCAAGCTAAAAAATATAATTGATCATTCTGAGACTGTTAAATTTACAGATTTTTAAAAAGAAATTGTTGATGGTAAAGAAAATGTTAAATTCTATGTTGAGTGTAAGGGGTATGATGATATAAAAACACCAACACCACCAGTTGATAATGATCAAATTTCTAAAATTTTAGAAATGCTTTATGAATTAAAATCTCAAAATAAAATTCGTGATCAAAAAATTGAACAGATTTTAATGGATCAACAACAAATTAAAGCTAGTCAGCAAGAAATTAAATCTAATCAAATAAAAAAAGTGAACGGCTAGATTTTCTTGAAAAAAGGAGACATTGATCATGACCAAAAGATTGATTTAATTTTTCAAAATCAACAAGAAATTAAAGCAAAATTAAAAGATTATGCTCAACGTCTAGATTCTGTTGAGCAAAAAATCGGTGTTTTAGAAATTTATCATCAAAATTACCAAGATAAATAAATATCTTTTTTAGCAAGCAACACAAATTATTGATTTTCCAAACATTTAAAATAATTAATTAATAAAATTTCATGTTTAGAGCTAGAAATTAACTTTTAAAATTTAAATAAAAAACAAACAATACTTCAAGATATAGTCGCCCAACTAATAAAATTGTTGGGATTTTTTTATTTTGAAAAAATGTTTTTAAAATAATTTCATATTTTTAAAATAAAAAAAGAAATTATTTCAGAAATTGCAATGGCTCCAAAATTGCTAATTATAATAGAAGTTCATTATTAATAATTTAAATTATAAGATTGGAGCAAAATGGATATTTTTCACAAAAATCAAATTTTTTTAAAACTTGATTTAAAACAAAAAGATTCCGTTTTTGAATTTGTTGCTCAGCAAGCAAAGGCTTTAGGTGTTACTAACGATCCTGAAGCATTAGTGCAAGCTTTGCATAAACGTGAAAACGAAGTCTCAACTGCGTTTGAAAATGAATTTGCAATTCCTCATGCTCAAAGCGTTGCAATCGAAAAACCAATGGTGTTTTTTATGAGTTTTAAGCACGGAATTGAATGACAATCATTAGATAACCAACTTACTAAATATGCTTTCTGCATTTTAGTACCACAAACTAATGCAAGCAATGATCATATGGAGGCGTTGAGTAAAATTGCTACTTTGTTATTAGATAGTAATAAAATGAGCGCTTTAAAAAATGCTACAACCTCTAGCCAAGTAGCTAATTTACTAAATAGTTATTTAGATGCTTCACAAGATGTTAAACTCAATCCAACAAACAGTCAAAAACCTTTAGTTGTTGGTGTTACAGCTTGCGCTGTTGGCGTGGCTCACACTTATTTAGCAGCTCAAAAGCTTGAAAAAGCATTAGCCGCTAGTGGGTATGATTATAAAATTGAAACTCGTGGTTCAGCAGGAACTAAAAATGAAATTAGTGATGCTGAAATTGCTAGAGCTGATTTTGTGATTGTTGCTTCGGATATTGAATTAGATTTAACTAAATTTGCTGGTAAAAAAGTTTACGAAACTTCAACTAAGCAAGCAATTCACAAAACTGAAACAACTATTACTCAAGCTGCCAAAGCTGCTAAAACTTTAGCAAAAGACAATAACTCACACAACACAAGTAATAAAACTACCAAAACCGGAATTATTAAACACATTTTATCAGGTGTGTCACACATGATTCCCTTTGTAATCGTGGGTGGGTTATTAATTGCCCTATCACTAGGTTTGGGGAAAGCATTATATGGTTCTGGAGTTGGACCAGATGATTATAAAAATGACTTTTTATACTATTTATTTAAAATAGGTGAAATTTCTTTTGGAGCCATGATCGGGATTTTGGGAGCTTATATTGCTTATTCCATTGGTGGTCGAGCTGCATTGATGCCAGCTTTTGTGGTCTCTATGATCGGAAACAGTGATGGATTATTTTACAAAATTGGTGGGATCGATGTCAAAACACCATTAGGATTTATTGGTGCTATATTGTTAGGAATTTTAGTGGGTTACACTGTTAAATGAATTAACACATGAAAAGTGCCGCAAAGTTTATCAGCTGTAATTCCAATTTTCTTCATTCCTTTAGGAGTGACATTATTTTATGGTTTAATTGTAATTTTCTTAATCGGAGCTCCAATTGGTTATACAATGGATCAAGTAATTGGCGGAATTAAGTGAATTTTTAGAAACGAAGATACTGGAGCATCAAATTACAAAACTATTATTTTCATTGCCATGGGTGCTTTAATCGGGGCAATGGCTGGATTTGATATGGGTGGACCAGTTAATAAAGTAGCTTTTTTAACTTCTACCGCTTTAATTACTGAACAAATTTTCCAACCAATGGGGATGATGGCAGCTGCAATTCCAGTTGCACCACTTGGAATGGGGCTAGCAACCCTGTTATTTAGAAAAAAATTCACAGGTGAAGAAAAAACAATGGGAGTTTCAGCTTTAATTATGGGAATGATAGGAATTTCTGAAGGAGCAATTCCTTTTGCTGTGGCAGACCCTAAAAAAGTAATTATCTCAAATGTTTTAGGTTCAGCTGTAGCTGGGGCAATTGCTGGAGGATTATCAGTAACTAATGCTGTAGCTCATGGTGGACCAATTGTTGCAATATTAGGAGCAGTGTCATCAGGATATGGTTTTGGTTTAGGAATTTTATACTTCTTTATTGCTATTATTGCTGGTGTGATTGTAACTGCCTTAACTTATGGATTTTGAAAAAAAGCCGATGCAAATGAAGGTGTAGTTTTAAATACTAATTTCTTAAAATCAATTTGAAAAAATAAATTTGCTAAACGAGGAGCTAAATAATGGAATTTAAAACTTTTGTCAAAATTCATAAGAATAAATTGATTTTCTTTAGTTTTATTATTTTTGTTTTATTGACTTTAATTTTAGGAAGCCTCTTTTTAGCTTTAGGCGAATCACAATATCAACTTTACAAACTTTGGGCTGTAGCCGATGTTAAAACTCGAGCTGTAGAAGCGCCATTATTTGCGATGTTTATTTACGGAATCTTTTTAATTACTTTAACAGTAATTAGCTTAATTTCATTATTATTGTGAGGTAATTCCAAATTTAAAACATTATTTAAATATGGTAAATAAAAAGTTTGTAATGCTCAACCCCTTTTTTAAAAAAGTTTTATGAGCTAATGATAATTTAAAAAGAATTTTTAATTTAGAACAAGATTTTTATGGTGAAGCGTGATTAATTTCTGCAATTACTAACATGGAATCTACTGTTATAATCGATGAAACTACAAAACAAAATTTAAGTGTTTTTTTTGCTAATAACCAAACCTTTTTTAACAATCCCCATTTTGTTAGTTATCCTAACTTAACAAAATTTATTGATGCCAAAGATGCTTTGAGCATTCAAGTTCATCCTGATGATGAATATGCCAAGCGTTATGATTCGCTTGGCAAAGATGAGTGTTGGTATGTATTAAAAAATTCTGGCGAAAAATTTATTATTGGTAGCAATACTACCGATAAAAATGTAATTGATTCTGCAATTGATAAAAATCAAACATCAACAATTTTAAATCATATGACTTTAATTCCTGATGATTTTATTTATATTCAAGCTGGTCTAATTCATGGTATTCCTAAAAATACGCTTGTTTATGAATTACAACAAGCTAGCGACATTACTTTTCGATTGTATGATTATAATCGAATTGATTTAAATGGTGAATTGCGACAAGTTCACAAACAAGAATCAAAAGATGTAATTAAACCAAATTTAGAACCACGAGTTGTTAAGAATAAACAAAATTTGGTTCACAATCATTATTTTAATTTACAGAAATTTGTCATTAACGATGGCCAAAATCAACAATTAAAATTTGATTTTAATTTTTATTGAGCTGAAATTGTCGTTATTAAAGGACAAGGGACACTTGAAAATCAGCAAGATTTAAAACTAGGTGATGCATTGTTATGAAGTGGGCATTTTTCTGAAATCAATATCAAAGGCAATTTAACAATTTTAATTAACTTTGTGCAGTAAAACAACCATTAATAAAGCCTTATTTCGATAAGGTTTTATTTTTCAAAAAATTCACTATGTTTTGCAAAAAATAATATTCTTTAATAAAAAACATTAATATAATGTTATTTTTTGCACTTTTATTTTTAAAAGTAAACTAAAACTGCATTAATTACCTTGATTTTTATAAAATTTTAAAATGAAAATTAAGAAAAAATTAAAACCGTTGGTTATCCTTTCAACCGGACTAACATCGAGTTTTTTTATAATTTCATGTATAGATAAAAATGAAAATATAAATATTAAACCAAATCAACCTCCAGTTTCGGACTCACCAACTAACCCAATTACCCCCACTCAAGGATCTATGCCAAGTGATAATCCAGGAGAAGCTAAAGATCCAAATGCGACACCAAAAGTAGAAACTCCAAAAAATCCAGTTTCACCGGTTAGCATTCCAATAAATCCAAAACCGGGAATTGATAATAAAAAACCTGAAATTACACCAAAACAAGAAGAACCAAAGACACAAGTTCCACCCAAAAATAAACCAGTACCAGAACCGAAATATCCAGATACTGCAAAAGATCCGGTTGTAAATAATGAACAGCCAAAAGAAACAAAACCTGAAGAAAAAAATCCGAATCCTTCAGAACCAAAAGTAGACAGTCCAGTTGAAGATGCGCCAACTCCACCAACAAATGATGAGACAATTACTCCAAAAGATACTCCCGTTGTTTTAACTCCAGCTCCAGAAAAACCAATAGAGGAACCTGATGATGATGATGATGACATCAAATCAACAGGCGAAACTGAAACAAATCCTATTGTGCCAATTTCAAAACAGCCAGTTGACAACACACCAACTAATTCATCTCCTGATGTTGCTCAGCCAAATCAACCAGTAGCGCCAAAAAACCCGGTAGTTGATGTGCCATCAAAACCAATTGATGAAGAAGAAAATGCCTCCTCTGTAGATTCAAAACCCACTACACCGCCTCCTACAAGCCCAACTGTAGATGCACCAATTGATAATACACCAACTACTGCAGCACCAACACAACCTAGTGTACCAAAAGATGAGTCTCCAGTTAATACCCCAACCAGACCTACTTCACAACCAACACCAATAGAGCCTGTAGAAGAAAGGTTTGATGCAAGAGATATCATAAAAGAAATTAGACAATTTCTTGCTGATTATCATGTTTTTACAAAAACCGGGTTATATGGTTTTGCCGATGAAACAAAAAGAAAAGCTTTTGATAATGCTTATGAAGAATTAGAAAAAGAATTACCAAAAATTAATAATGGGACTTGAACTAAAAAAGAAATAACAGAATCAGTTCCTAAACGTGATAATTTTTGAAATGCAAGAGTTTCTTTAAATGGCAATTTAAATTTAAAAAAAGCAGCAGAAAAAGTCAATGAAATCAAACATTTTTCAAACAATAAAAAAAATAAATATAAAGAAATTATTAAAGGTATGAAAAATCATGCCGAGGTAGAAGAATTATTAAAAAAAGCTAATGAAATTAACGAAGCTTTTGAAAATTTTTTGCCAGTTTTTCAAAGTTATTTAAATGCCATAAAAACTACAAAATATCAATATGATAAAAATGTACATTTAAAAGATTATGTTTTTAAAGGATTGATTAATTCAATTTATGATGAACCAGTTTGATACTGAATTCCTGATCCTGATGAAGTTGATGGTGAAGAATATAAAGATTTAGAAGGTGATTATTATAGTGATTTTAGTCATCCTAAAAAAATTGGCGTTAATGTTGATGCTAATACAATTTTAGAAGTAACTGCTAAAATAAAAGCCTTAGTCAATTCATTCGATGGTCAAGTCACTGAAGGAGCAAAATCTAATCTAGAAAAAAGAAGGGAATTTGAATTCCATTCAGAAGTTTCTGATGATACATACAAAATTTACCCAAATAGCCATTATATTCAGCGTGGTATGACGCTTTTAGATCGAAGAAATAAATCTTTTTTAACAAATAAATTAGAAATAGTTAATTCCCCAGTTCCAGATGATGATTTAGTCACAAAATACTGAAGAGTGAACCAAACTGCTAGTAAAGAAGTTTGATCATATAATTCAAAAACAAAGCAATATACATGAAGTATAGATCGTGAATTAATTGATGATGTGTTCAAAACTGATCGCAATACTCAAAATGAATTTATAAATATCTTTTTAGGCATTTATAAAAAGCAATCAAAACAAATGCCTGGTAATGACTTTGATCTAGGTTGATATACTGAAAATAGTATTAAAGGACTTAAAAATACACTTATAAACCAAACTCTTAGATTAGATGTTCCAATTGGTGTTGGAATTAAAATTAGCTACAACAAATTAAAATCTGTTAAAACAATGTCAATTAATTTAACTGATGAAAATGTTAAATTAATAATTAGCTTAAATGAAGAAAATAATAAAATTGATTTTGTTATCGAAAATATCGACAAAGATGAAAACTTATTATTTACTAGTTACCAAGATTTTGAAAATCCTAAAAATCAATATTTATTTGACACATTAGGAAGTTTTATTAATCTTGAATTTCAATCAAGAATTCACAGTAACAATTCATTAAATGGTTTTGCTTGAGGTGAAAAATATAAAAATTTTAATAGTTCACAGTTCCCAGAATTTGATCCAACTAAAAAGGCGAATGATCCCAAAACAGATTTAGTTTCACTTTTTGAAAATGTTGACCCAACTAATAAATTACCAGAAAATCATTATATAAATGCTTTTGATGCAAATTTAGCAAATCGTAGTAATTTTGATGAATATGAAAAAAATAAAACTGGTGTATTTAAATACCAAAATGGTTTTGTAGAACCAACTGAGCGGCTATATAAATATAATCGCAATCAAAAAGCACAACAACTAAATAGTCGAACATTTTTATATTGTGGAACTTGAACAATGTTGTCTCAAGTTAATCCAAACAAAGATGATGGGTTGTATTATGTAATAACTAGCAAAGAAGTCTTTAATAAAAAAGATGCAGAAAATCAAAAGTTTTGAATTAATGGTGAAAACGATAACACAATTGAAATTAGTGCACATTTTAAATTACCGCAAAAAGCTAAAGGGCAAACTGGTGAATTTTACTGAAGCAGCAATGATTCCAATCATGGTGTAGTAATTGCAATTTTAGATACCAAAGCAATGTTAAAAGCTTTGAAAGCTAATACAACAGAACATACACAATTAAATAATTATTTTGCTAGCTGAAAAACTTTAGATTCATTGAAATTTAATTCTGTGTTAAACAACTTAGTTTATGCAAATGAAAACTCAAATCTTGTTGATTTATACATTAGTAGTTTTAATGATGATAAAAATGTTACTTATCATATTAATAAAATTATTGATACAAAATATGCCAAAGCTCCAAATCAACCAGCAATGTTAAAATTAGGAATTTATAGCAATACCAAAGATGACATAATGATACGTTATAATAACTGACATCTAAATAATGATCAAGCTCAAGGTTCGCTATTAATTGATGGTGAAAACAACATTGTTGGAATTTACACTGGAGTCGAAAATAGTCAAACAATTAGTTGATTTAACAGTATTATTTCATGAATTAATAACAGTTTAGAACCAACTAATAAAGCAAATCCAACACAAGATAATAGTTTTTATAATTGAATAAAAACATTGAATACTCAAAACTCTACTACTGTTGGTTTAAGCAACATCTACAAAAAATAACAAAATTAAAACTTGCATTTGCAAGTTTTTTTGTGCCCTTTTTCATAAGGGGATAATTTAGTGAGTGTGCTTTGTTAAGTTAGTAATTAATAGCTTTGCTACTTTTTTAGGTGAAGCGGGATTTTGTCCAGTAATAATGCGTCCATCTTGAATTGCATAAGCTAAAAAAGGTAATGTTTTTTTAAATATAGCTTGACGTTTTTTGAATTCATCCTCAGTAAAAAACGGAACTTTATTATGTTTATTAATTAAATATTCTTCGATATTACTAAACCCGGTAATTGACTTATTTGCAACTAAATAATTACCTGCTTGATCTTGAAGATTTAACAAGCCAACAACTCCATGACAAACAGCTGTAATATAGCCACCATTTGCATAGATTTGCAAAGCGATGTTTTGCAAATCTTTATTATCAGGAAAATCTCACATTACTCCATGACCACCAGTGTAATAAATGGCGGCATAATCATCGGGATTGATTTCATTTGGAGCTTTGGTATTTTTTAAAGCTAAATTAATAAATGATTGATCTTGTAAGTATTTATTATATTTACCTTTCAATTTTAAACTGATGGGATCCAGTGGTATCTCACCACCAAGCGGACTTAAGAAGTCAACTTGATAGCCATGTTTGACAACAACATTATAAAAATGTGTTAATTCACCTAATCATAAACCGGTATTGACATTGTGTTTATCATATTTTGGAGTATTAGTTAAAACAATCAAAATTTTTTTATTATTTACATTCATATTTATATTTTAATTTATTTAATAATTAAGTTGTAAATAAAAGCAAAATTAGGGCTTTTAATTTTCATTATTGAACCTCAATTTTAAAAATAAATATGCTAATTAGCCAATAATTTTTAAATTATTTCTTTAAAAATTTCTTTTAGTACTATTTTGCAAAAAAAATATTTTAATTTTCATTAAAATAATTAAATTTTTACATAAATATTGTTTAAATTTTACCTTAAAAAGTTCAATAATGAAAAATATTAAACTAAGAATATTTGAAACTTTTGCAGGAATTGGAGCTCAAGAAAAAGCCTTGCATAATGTTTGTAAAAATAACAAAAATTACCAATATGAAATTGCATATATTTCTGAATGAGATGTTTATTCTTTAATTTCTAAAGATGCGATTCATAATAAAAATTTGAGTTATGAAGAAACTTTAAAATATTTATCTGCAAATAATATTGGTGATATTTGAAAATATTTAAGTAAAAAAACTTATTCAACAGATGGAAAAGAACCGAATCTAAAGTTGAAATCTAAAAATGAAGCATTTCTAAAAAGATTGGTAGTAGCTGACCACCGAACTAAAAATTTAGGAAGTATTTTAGATATTAAAGCTAATGATATTGAAAAAGAATTTGATTTATTAACTTATTCTTTTCCTTGTCAAGATTTATCCGTTGCTAGCATGGGTAGAGGTAAGGGAATGAAGGAAGAGGATAATACAAGATCTGGGCTTTTATGAGAAATTAAGAGAATTTTAACTGAACTAAAGCATAAACCTAATTATCAAATGCCAAAATATCTACTTTTAGAAAATGTTGAGAATATGTTGAGCTCAAATCATATTGAACAGTATAAATTATGAATTAATTATTTAGACCAAAAATTAGATTACACAACTTTTACAGTTAAATTAAATGCAAGAAAATTTAAAAATCCCCAAAATCGTACACGCATTTTTGCAATAAGCATTAATAAAAAATATAAAAAGACAATTGAATATATTAATAAGCTAATTAATAATTTTGAAGGTGTAGATCAAAATCAAAAATTGCAAAATTATATTATTAAAACATATGGTCAAAATAGAGACAAATGAGATTTTGAAAAGTGAGATCAAGAAATTAAAAAAAATTTTTTAAGAGCCAATAACGAAGAAAATACACTTCTATATATCGAAGAATGAGATGCTTTACTTAAAAATACACCTTCAAGAGTAAAAATGATTCAAGAGTGTAAATTATTAAATGAAACAATAATTGATAAGGTTCCAACGGTAACCACCAAACAAGATCGCATCCCGAATTCTGGATTGATAAAATTTTTTAACAAAAAAGAAGGTTATTTAGATTACCGATTATTAACACCTCGAGAAACCTTATTGTTAATGGGATTTGAAGAAAATGATTATTTACGAATTAAAAATAGTTGACTAGTTACGAATGAAAAAATATATAAACAAGCAGGAAATTCAATTGTAGTTACAGTTTTAGAAGCTATTTTTAAATTTATGTATAAGTTAGAAGAGGAAGCTAATTATGAATAAAAAATATTGAGCTATTGGAACCGATATAAAGACATACATAAAACGCTTTGAAAAAATTATTGACAAAAATAATTTAAAAGAAAAAAAATTAGATGATTTAATTTTCTATTTTTCATCTAATTATGAAATGGAAAAAAAATTATGTAAAAAAGATAGTCATTATTATGTGATCGTAAACGAATTAGAAAATATAAATCAAAGTATAATAGAAACAAAAAATGGTTGTACAAGTTCTGCAACATTAGGACAAATGATCAAAACATGAATTTCACTAGGTTTTATTTATTTTGAAAATCAAAATTATAAAAATTTAACTGTTGATGAAATCTTAAAAGCTAATTACAAAATTAACAATAATGTAAAAAAATATTCAACTATTGGTGAATTTATTGTTAATCATTTTGAAGAAAAAAGCGCAATAATTCTAGATGATTATTTTAATCACGAAAATAATAGCAATAATGAAGAAGAGAAAGAATTATTTTCTTGAAGATACAATGAAGAAGATAAATTTTTTTATAGTTTTTTAAAGGCTTTTTATGATAAAAGACATTTTCCCCATAATTACAATAAAAATTATTGAGATCTAGATTTACCTAACAGTGATAAAATTTCGAGATATGCCTTAAAATTTTGTTATGGGAATTCTAAAAAATCTTTTTTAGAAAATTGAAGTTCCAAAGATGATCAAAAAGGTTTGCAATTTTTAACTAATTTTAAAATACAAAAAGAAGTAATGAAAAATAACTTCCCTAAATTAGGGGTAGTTGTTTACAATTTTTCTAATTTCATATATGAATATATCAATGGAGCTAATTTTCTAAAAATACCTATTTATCAAAGAAATTATGTATGAAATGAAGAAATTTTTTTAAATTTATTAAAAGATATTAATAGTTTTAATGATGAAGAAAAATATCACTTCATAGGTAATATTACCTCTATTTTCAAAGAAGATGCAAATTCTTCTTCTGGTGGAGGAGAAACTATATTAATAGACGGACAACAAAGACTAGTTACTATAATGTTAATTCTTAAAGCTGCTCAGATATATTCATTAGCAAGTGACATTAAATTAAATGATTATTTAGGTTATATTTTTTACTATGGAGAAAATAAAAATTCCGAAAAAATAGCAAATTCTATTAAATATAATAAAGGAAATGAAGATTATAGCATTTTTAAAAATATATTACTAGGAAAAATTAATGAAATAAAAAAAGATAATACCAAAAATGATTCTCAAATATTCAAAAATTTTTGTTTAGCTTTTGATTATTTTATAGAAAATAATTTTACACAATTAGAGATGAATAAATTCATAAATAGATTATTAACTAAATTTACTTTTATTTTAAATAAACATAGTGATGAAACAAAAGAATTTGTTTTATTTCAAAATTTAAATACTAATAAACAAGAATTAAGTAATTTAGATTTAATAAAAAATTATATTTTTATGAAAATAGATTATTCAAACGATGATGTAAAAGAAAAAAATATAATTGAATATTTTAATAAAAAAATTAAATTTGAAAACAAGAAAAAAATTGATGATTTTTTTAAAATTTATATTAAATTATTTTATTTAAAAAATGATTCAAAAATAGAAAAATTTAAAAAAGGAATTAATAGTAATTTAAATATTTTTAATAATTTAAAAAATGTTATAGAAATAAAAATTAAAAAAAATTTTTTAAAAAATAGTAATGAAAAATTAAATTATGAAGAATACAAAAAAATTATTAATGACATAGGGAAATATTTAAATTTATATAATAATATTTCTAAATTAATTACTTTAAAAGATAATAGCGAAGCACCTATATTGTCAAAAATAGCTGATATAATATTAATAACAAAAAGGGATGTTTATTTTTTACCTATAATTTATTTAATAGATAAATATTTAGTTTATGATTTTAATGAAAATAAATGAAAAATTGATTCAAATAAAATAAATGAATTAAGAGAATGTCTTTTTGCTTTTGAAAGATTTGAAATAATACTTAAAATAACACAAAATAAAGGACAATCATTAACTGAATTTTTAGATGAAATAACAATAAAAATAAATAACCGTTATTTAAATAATGAATCAATTTCATATGCTGAAATTACTAAAATATTGGAAAATCCATCTGCAGAAAATAAATTTAACAAAGACTATTTTGAAGAATTTATTTCTAACATTGAAACTAAATCTATTGAAGAAAATGATATTGTAACTAGATTATGTTCTAGAATTGAATTTTATCTTGAAAATGGAAAAACATTAGAATGAAATAATAAGGACACTTCAAAAGATGCAATAATAAAAAAACCAAGTAGAGAGCATATTTTACCTTCTAAGTACCAAGAATATTGAAAAGAGAATTTAAAAAGTTGAAATAAAAATGGTGAAAAAGAAATGTCTGATTCAGATCTTGAAAAAAAAGTTGGGTTATATTTAAATAGAATTGGTAATTCAATCGTTATTAATCAAGCATCTAATTCAGGAATTCAAAATTTTTCTTTTTATGATAAAAAAATTGCATACCAAAAACGTAATGAAATACAAAAACTAAAACAGTACCAAGGTATTGAAATTGAAAAAAAATTAACTGAAATTAAAAATAGCATTAATTATAATTTAGAATTGTTATCTATTCATAAACAAGAAAAATGAACCTTTAAAACCATTGAAAAAAGAAGTAAACAAATAGCACTGATATTAAAACAAATTTACAAAGAATTTAATTAAATTAAAATAAAGTTACTAAGCATAAATATTAGCTTAGTAACTTTTTAAATGCACTTTTTTACTTTTTGATAGCTTTTAAATAATTTCTTTTGTTATATGTTTCTGATAAATTTAAATATCTAAAAGTGGTTTCGATTTTGCTATGACCCATTTGTAGCATTAAGCTTTTAGGATTTACACCATTGTTTAACATATGTGTTGCAAATGATCTTCTCAATGTATGCGGAGTAATCTTTTTGCCTAAAATTTTTTTAACATAAACTCTTAATGTCTTAGAAGTTTCTTGATGATTTAAATCGGGTAAAAAATTTTTTAATTCATTGAGTGTTTCTTCAACAAAAAAGATTTGGCGTTTTTTATTTCCTTTGCCTAAAACAAATAATTTATTATTAACAAAAGTTAAGTTATTTAGTTCAATTGCTCTAATGCCTGTTTCGAATAAAAACTTAATGATTATTTTTCATTTTTGAATTAAATGTTTGTCATTAAGCTTTAATTCTGTTTTTTTATAAATTAAATTTTTAGAAATTACTTGATAATATTTGATTTCATGTTGTGGCAACTTGATCAATTCTAATTTTTGAATCCAAGCTTTTTTCTTTTTAAATTTTAAATAACTCATTAAAACATTTTTGTGTAAATGAATTGTATTGGCCGAAAAATTGGGGTTAAATAAATTTTTAATAATTAACTTTCAATTATCTTTATTGATTTCTAAAATCTTTAACGAGCTTTGATAAGTTTTAATTGTGTTTTCAGATAGTTTTTTATTTTGGATATATTTTATAAAATTTTCCATATGTAGTTCTCCTTAGAATGGTAGCTATTTTATAGCTCTAAACTAAATATAAGCTACCAAATTAAAAATTTATCAAATAAAATAAAAAAAATATTTCATTGATTGCTCAATAAAATATTTAAATTATGTTTTATAGCAAATTATTCATATTTACTATACATATGTTTAATTATTTCGACAAGTTGATTAGTTCTTTCTTGAATTGATTCAAAATCTCATTTATTAAATTTTTCAATTGATTTTAACTTTGGATATCCTTCTTCATCATTATCATATTCATATAACTTTATGCTAATCATTTCTTTATAAGATTGTTTTTTATCTTGAAAACTTTTTGCATTTAATGATGAATTTTTTTCATTATTAACTAGTAAAAAATTACCTATTAAATTAATAAATTTTTTAGCTTCATGAATTACATCTTTTTCATTTTGATGTTCTTCTTTTTTTAATTCATTAATTCACTTAATATTTTTTTTAACATTAGAATCTTCTCTTGCAATTGATTGTGGTAATATGTGTTCTAAACTTGCTTTATCAATTAATTGTGGTTCGTGAATTTGACGTTTTTTATTTAGTTTTCAAGTGAATTTTGAATTTAAGTAAAATTCTATTCTTGTACATAAATTTTTAGCAATAGGATCTTTTAAATTTATCTTTTTTAAATTATCAATTGCATCAAAAAATTCATTTTCTTTTCAACTATTATCATTATCTCCAACATGCAATAGCTCTAATAAATCACTAGATGTAATTTCATAAAAATTATTTGGGTTATCATTAATTTTTTTAACAAATTTATTAGTAAAAGAATCTAAAAATGTTGTTAATGATTGGTATCTATTACTTGTTAACTTAATAAACATTGCATATTTTTCTAGTGCAAACATGAATTCTCTTAATTTAGGCTTTTCAGGGTTGTTGTATTTAGAACAAAAATCTACAATTGTCATTATAGGTACATAATAAACATCTCGAGCTAAAATTTTGATAATATCTCTAATTTCATTTTTTTGATCTTCAAAAATTGGGTAATATCGTTTTAATTTATCATAATTTTCATTAGTTATTTTATAAGGATCTTCTAATAAATTAAATAACAATAATTTTTTTTCAATTTCCCTAATCAGTTCTTTATATTGTTCAAAATTTAGCGACTGGTTATTATATTTTTTAAAAAACATATTCTTAAAATTTAAAAATACATTAGTATCTGAATTAAGTTCTATATAAGTTTTATTATAATTTTCCAAATAAAATAATTTAACAAAAACCTTATAAAAAAATTTCATTTTGTCATACATTTTGTCATTTTTTGTAAAATAAGATTCTATTCCATTATAAAAAATGTCAATAATTTCTTTTTCATGTTCTTTAGTGATGTTGTTTTCAATATTCATAAAAATAAAGTTTTTAATTAAATCATAATCACTAAGTGGTACATTGTTGGAATTTAAATTTTGAAATAGTGAAAATTCATCCGTTTTAATAAAACTTGTTTGTGTAAATTCTATTTTATCTAGTAATGCAGTAATAAATCTTTTTGTTTTTTCGGCTGTAAAATTATTTTCTTTAAAATAATTTAAGGCTATGAAATGGTTTTTATAAATTGAAGTACTTGTGTAATATTTAGCATTTTCACTATCTAAAATACTTTTGTAGTCACCTAACATAATTTTTTTAAAAATTGCAAAGTATTGATTTTGCCCACTATATTCAACAAGTTGTTCAGCTTTGTTAAAATAAGTGCTGTTAATATAATTTAATTTAAAAAAATCATAAGTAAAACTATCTACTTCAAAATTATTTAAACTAGCATAAGTAAAAATTGCTCTTCAAATTAATAATAAACTAATTACCCTTTGTTGGCCATCAATTAATTTAGTAACATCTTTAAGAATTTCTTGCTCTTTTTCAATAAAACTATGATTCAATATGTCGCGTTCCAATACTACAATTTTTTTATTGTAGCTAAAATTATAGCTAATTAAACCTCCGATATAATGATAATTCTCATTGCTTTCATTATTCAATAACAAATTATTTATATCTTTTAAAAGATATTCAAAAGTAAGATTATTTCAAACATATTGTCGTTGATAAATCGGTATTTGAATATATCTAATTTTAGGACTAAAAAAAGCTTTTATAAAATTTCTAAAATTATAAACTTGACATTCAATTAAATTATTTTTTTGAGATGTTTCAATACTTTGATCTTGAATGTTTATATTTATTAATGTATTATTAAATTCTTGAAAATTAATATTTTTTAAAAAAATAACTAATTCATCACCATATAAAAATTTTAAAGCCAAATCCAT
The DNA here is from genome assembly GCF_054170725.1 of Mycoplasma pogonae. Classification (NCBI taxonomy): domain Bacteria; kingdom Bacillati; phylum Mycoplasmatota; class Mollicutes; order Mycoplasmatales; family Mycoplasmataceae; genus Mycoplasma; species Mycoplasma pogonae. Next base: position 18,680 of record NZ_JBSWZS010000014.1, read on the forward strand.
TAAAATTTGGTTATAAGGCATATCTTTAATTTTTCAATATTTTTCAATATAAGCTTTTTCTTTATCTGGTTTTGGCAAAGAAGCGATGAAATTTTTAAAATCACTTTCTTTTTCATGTTGCTTAATGTAACCAATAAAAAAAGAATAGTAGAATACATCTTCTGTAGGATATAGTCATTCTTCAAAGATTAATTCATTGGAACTATCTCGTTTCTCATCTTTTCTTTTTTTAAAAATTGGATCTTTTTTTTGTAATTGATTTTGATATTCTCATTTTATATATTTATCAATAATAGGTTTTATTTTTTCAGAAATGTATTTAATAATATGATTATTAAATTCAACAAAACTAGCATTTGGATTTATTTCCATTTGATAAACAATTCCACTATTTAATAAATCTAAATATGAATTAATTTTAATGGGCAAAAATTTAAAACTGATCAAACCTAATGATAATCAATTAGATATAAATCTAGCAAAAAAATCTTTTAGATAACCGCCTTCACAACCACCATTTTTTACTTTGGCACCTTGTCTAATATTTTCATTAGTAAAAATTGTAAATTCACCATTATTTATTGGAGCCGTACATTCTTTGTATTTTTGAATTGCACGATCTAAGCTTTCTTTATTTTTGTAAACTGCTCTATCATAATTCATATTATCCCTCTTATAAAAAAACAAAAATATTTTAATTTAATGTAAAAATTATAACAGGTAAAAAACTTAATAAGGTTTTTTTGAATTTATTAGAAAAAATAGAGAGATGTTTATTTTTTATATTTTTTTATGTAAAAAAATCTAAAATTAAACATGATTTTTGTAATAGTTTGTTTAAAAATTATTTACTTTATCAATTGATATTTAAATAATTTATTTTTAATTTTTTTATCATAATATTCATTAAGATTTTTTTTAAGTTCTGAAATTAAAATATCTAAATCATTATATTTATGTTTATAGATTGGTTTATTGTCTTTGGTAAAATTACCGGTTGGGATAATTAAATTAATCTCTTTATCAATTTGCATCAAACCATAAATTAAATTTGGATTATATTCCGGTTTTTTCTTCGCTTGGCTAAGTATTTCTTTTCAGAGTTCAATTATTTTTCTGTCATCATTATCAATTAATGAATTTTTACTTAATAATAATTTTTTATAAATTTTATCAGCTTTTGATTCTTGATTCAGCCCGAAAGGATTCACTAAATTTTTTTCTAAATCACTAATACATTGATTTTTATGTGTTAGTGAACTTCAAATAAAACAAGATTTTAAAAATTCTTTATCTTTCATATATTCATCATACCCATCAGATGATTTTATAATAATTTCTTTTTCTGTATAATCTTTTGCTTTGTAATTATTAACAACTCATAAAGGTAAATAATTATAAGCTTCTTCTATTTTATATTTTCTAAATGTTACATGTTTATTAATTTTATAATTAATTAAATTACCGTTTTTAAAATCAGGTGTTCCTTGGCTAGAAATAATTATTAAATCATAATTATCATCTTTAACTTCTTTTGATTTATCAAAAATTTTATTTATATTTCTATATATTTTTCTAACCTTAATTAGTTTATTTTCTAGTGTTCTAAAATTAATTGAATCATTAGAATCATTTATATTTTGTCAATGAATTAATGATACACCAGAAGAGCTAGTAGTATTAAAAAATTTTCGATTACATAAAAAAGCATCTAAAACTATCTTGTCAACAATATGTTGTGTTTTTCAATATTTAATTGGAGAAAATAATATATAACTATCATTTGCTTTTTTTAAATAGTACTTAAATGCACTTCAAATAAATAAATTTGCAATGTCATTAGAATATGCTTGTGATCCATACTTTATGTTGTTATTATTTTTATCTTCTTTCATCATTTTTTTGACAAAAATATCATTTATTTTAAAACTTGTTTTGGATCTTGTTGTTTCACCTGTAGGTTCTGAAAATGGTGGATTTTCTAACATTATTATAGTCATTTTAGGATTGTTAATTAAATCATTAAGTGGTTTATAATTAATAAATGATTCACTTAATGCATCTCCATTAGTCAATAAACCTTCTTCATTTCTATATTCATTAGTTGGAGGTATAAGCATCCTAACTCTTTCGCCATAAATCCCTTTAAGAGTGGCTCATTCAGTATAATCATAAGTATTTAAAACACAATGGCTTAATTCTTCTTGAGTTAAAAATTTTTGAAGATTACCAGTTCCTGCACATCTATCTAAAATAATATAATCATTCCCTTTTGGTACATGAGTAATTGCTTTTCTAAGCATTTTAGTAGCTTCTTCAACATAAATATCAGGTGTAAAAAATGCTCCTAATTTCTTTTTTAATAATGAATTACCCAATAGATTCATATTAAAAGTTAATCAATTATTTTTATTTCTATCTTTTTTTTCTAATTCAATTTGTTTTTCTCAGTTAAATGGTTTAATCTTTAGATATTGTGGATTAATAAATTCTTTTTTAACATCTTCTTTGGTTGCTTTTTTAAATTTTTCACAAAATTTATTATTTCAAGATACAATGCTATATTCGTCAATCCAACCTTCTAGTTCATCTTTATGAATTAAAAATTCCTCTGGAGTAGACCAACTCATTTCATTACTATGAGTTTGGTTTATATTATCAATTTTGTATCATATTCTTTCATTTAAAGAAATAAGATATGAATATCTAGGAGGATTTATCCCAGATGAGTTATATGCTTGCACATATCTTCTAATTTGTTCTTTATGTTTTGATAAATCTGTTATATTAAGTTTAAACTCAAATAATACACCTTCGATCCTTCCATCTGTATTACATGAATAGTCAACTCGCAGCTCTCTCTCTCTCTCTCTCTCTCTTTACTTTTGATATTGTTTCCTTGTTTGTTTAAATAAGGAATTAATATATCGTAAAATTCTCTCATTCCGTTTTGCTCTGTTAAATATTGTTTTTTCATTTTTCTCCTATTTTAAAAATAAATATAATAATTCTCAAATTATAAAGCTAGTGTGTAAAATGATAAAACATAATAAATCTGTAAGTAATAAATTTAATTAATAATTTTTATAAATCCAAAAAATAATTACTTTTTATTTAATTTGTTTTTTCTTATTTCTAATTAATTCTTATGAATTTTAAATATTATAACTTTTAAAATGAGGTGCTCCAAAAATTTGAAAAAACTAGGGGCGCATTTTTATGTCAAAATTAACAAAAGAACAAAAATTAGAAATTTATCTAAAAAATACAATGTTAACAAATCTATAATTTATAACTTAATAAGAATTGCTAATAAACACGAAATTTAAGTTTTTGAAAAATAAAAAATAAAATTATTCTGATGAAACAAAAATAAAAGCAATTGATAAAATTTTACAGATGTTGCTTTGTTGAAATACTACTTATTTTCCCTGTTTTACTTTGTAATTTAGTTAAATATTATATAGAAAATGGTTGCAATTTAATTACTAAAAAAAAAGTAAGTAAAAAAATGCAAAAAAACAAACTAAAAAACAAAGCTCTTAGTATGGGTATACAAAATCAAAAAACAGATCAAAACAAAAGCAATAATTGTCATTTATTTACAATAAAATTATCAATTTAGGTTATTGTTCAAGGCTGCGAAACTTTCTAAATATATTTATTATTATTATTATTAAATAAAAAGAATTGATTACAATAAAGATCAATTACTTAAAAAATAAATTACTAAAATTTTTATAAAACGCAAAAAGATGCAGTTACCAAAGTATTCATGCCAAATTAAGCAAAAAAATGGTAATAAATGAAAAAAAGCGCAAAGATTAATGTCTTTATTTGCTTCAAAAACAAAATCTAAATATGTCGGTATAGAGGGAACAACAGCGAAATTTTCTTTAATCACTTGTTTGCTACACAAGCAAGTCATGATAAAATCCAAAACCAAAAAAAGACTTTTTAACTACAAAAATTAATCAAAAATGTGCAGCCAATGTTAACAATCCACCTTTAAAAATCAAAAAATATTTTTTCCCAATTATGGATTTATATATTCTCAAAATTATTGCCTATGATATTTTTAAATGTCCAAACTTTGAGCAAATTAAAAAAATATTAAAAAAGCTTTTAGTAAGCTTAAAAATTTAAAAGGATTGATTTTTTACTCTGATCAAGGTTGGCAATATCAAATACATCAATACATTGAAGCTTTAAAAATTAAAGGTATTACTCAATCAATGTCAAGAAAAGATAATTAATTAAACAACTCAATTATCAAAACTTTTTTGGGATTTTAAAAATAGGGATGTTTTATGAGTATAAAAAAAATTAAAGACGTTAAAAATTTATATGCAGCAATCAAAAAATAAATTAAATATTATAATCATAAAAAAATATTAATTAGATTAAATAAAATGACCTTTCTTGAATTCGTGGATCATTCAAATATGCAAAATATAAAGTTTAATTTTTTGGGGTAAGTAAAAAATATTTTTATAAATGATTTGGTTCTTTAAATATTATGTTTTAAAAATTTGTTTATGAATTGAATAATAAAAAAATATTTAAACTAATCATTATCAATTGATTCTTTGATAAATGGTTTTATTATTTCAAAATCATCTAATGTTTTAAGAATTATTTTAACTTCACCACTTCCTCAATGACCTTTACCTGATAAATTTTCAATTTTTTTTATATCTTTCATTTTATTAGTGTCATATTTAATATTCACTCAAACTGAAATTGTTTTTTGTCTTATTTCGTAAGAAATAATTATTCTTTTGTTTTTATTGCAAATATTAGTTCAATGAATTCAATGATTTTCTACATAATTAGGAACAAAGCTACTAATATAGTTTAGCATTTTTTCAAGTATCAATTTTCTATCACCATTAATCTCCGGATAAAATTTATTATAGTTATTTAGTCTTTTAGTTTCTATTGCATAACTAACTTCATTTTTGTTATTAGTTTTTTTATTGATAATGTTTTTTTCGCTATTATTTAAAAGTTTTTTTCCTGCTACAATATCAAAACTAATTAATGATGTTTCTCTATATTTTGTATATGTTACTAATGTGACATACTCTTTAATATTTACATCACTTTTTACGGCCTTAATGTATTTATTATCATATCTATTTGCTATGCAAACTATTTTTACGGTAATATTATTCTTACTTGTGAATTTTTTAAATAATTTAGGATATTCTTTTAGTACTAAATTAACTAAAATATGATAATTTTTTTGAACTAATTCTTTGTAATTTAAAGTTTGCACAATTATATCTGTACCTGATTTTAATTTATACTCAAATATTACAATATTGCCATCATTATCAATTGCTATAGTATCAGTTCTGCCTTTACCATAAAAATCATTAAAAGTTAGTTCAGTTTTTAAAATATTAACATTAAATAATTGAAACATGTTTTTTTCAACTATTTTTTGAATTTCTTTTTCATAATCAAAAGAATCTTTTTCGATGATTTTATTATTTTCAAAATCAAATAAAATTTTTTCTGACATATTATTCCCTTATAATTTAAATTAAATAAAAAAATGCATCTTTATTTAAAATGTTTTATAAATTATATAAAAAATAATAATTAAAATTAATAAATTCAAAGTAATATTAAATTTTGATTCAATTGTTTATAATACATTAATATTTTTACAACTTTTTTAAAAAAGCGAATGCAACAACATCAAATTATTTTTATGATTTACATAGTTTAATTTTACATACTTTTATTTTTAGGAATTGCTAGCAATAGCGAAACTACAATAGTTATTATTAGAATAATAATTGATACAAGTGAGGCTTTAAAATCATCGCCATCAGTTAGTCAAATGTTGCTAATTGAACCAATTAAGAAAAATAAAAACGCTCCAAAAGTAAAGATAATTGCAATTACTGCGGCTGGCATAAATCATTTATTATGTTTTACATCAGTAAATTTTTTAAATCGATTAATAAAAGCTCCTAAAACTGAAATTCCAATAAATAAATATGCAATAATTGACACAAATGAAGAGGCTAAATTGATTGTCTGATATAAATTAGCTACTTCACCATATTGTTCTTCTCTTGATTTATTATTTTCTCTTCACAATCCTAATCCTAATGAAGCAATTAATACAAATGCAATGGCTATTAAACCAATAAAGAAAATAAAAATTGCATTTAAATCTTTTTTGATTTTAAAAACTTTTTTGATTTTATCAATTACATATGTAAAAAGTGGTAATTCTTTTTCTTGATAAGAAGCCAAATAGTTTGGTGTAGCACTAATAGTGTAACCATTTAAAGTTGATAACACAGCGATTGATATCAATGCTTGTAATGTCTTTTTAAATCAAGCTGGATAAATATTTACTCCATTAATTGTTCCATTAGTTGAACCTACAATTAATCCAATTGTTGTCATTAAATATAAAATTGATACTAAAATTAATGAAAACATCATTATAGTTGAAACTTTTTTTGGTTCTTTCATATCACTTTTTAAACAAGTAATTGTGTAAAAACCATCAAAAGAAAACATAATTGAAGGAATTGCCATTGTTAATCCTAAAAATGGTGTAACACTCGAAAATCCTGGTGCGCTTTTAATACCACTTAATGCTGTTATTACATTACCTGATTCATCTACAATATCACCCTTAGCTCCTAAAACAATAGCGATAATTGGAATGATAGTTAAAGGAATAATATTTCCAAATATTGTAAAAATTCATTGCAAACTTCCTGAAGCACGAACCGAAATATAAGAAGTTATTGCAAGTCATAAAAAAATTCCAAAAGCCATCAATGTAACTAATCACCCATCAGGTTTTCACCCTGGAATTAAATCTTGAATTGCATTAATGGTATATACACTAATTGAAACTATTGTAATTGGTAAATAAAATAGTAATCAATAATTTGTTGCTGATCTTAATAAAAAAGTTTTAGTAAACTTTTTTACCCACGCCAAGATACCTTTATTATCATTAATTTTACTTGACATTTCAATTAAACAAATCGCAATTGCTAGAATCCCAATTATTGCAATAATTCATGACAATATTGATAAGGCTAAATCACCACCATTGTGTTCTAAAACGGTTCTATTTTTAAAAAATATTCCCGAACCAATTACTGTTCCGACTGACACAGCCATGGCTGTTAAAAAACCTATTTTTTTAGACTTTTTAGTCACTTTTTTACCTCCTTACAGGAATTGAAGTTTTGTATGATTTTAATTTTAAATATTACATTAAAATTTGCTATTTAATTATAAAAAACATTTTTAAAATTTTATTTAAAAATGTTTTTTGAAAAAAATAAATTAGTTTCATAAAAATTTTGCATAGTATAATTTGCACAAAAATATTTGAATTAATTCTAAATATAAGATTTGCAGCAATATTGAAGAGAGAAAAATATGAAAAATATTAAATTAATAAAAGAAATAAATAGACAAGAGAGAGAGAGAGAGAGAGAGAGTCACGCTGAAATGATTTATTAAATTTTTTTAAACACATTCAAGATAATAAAAAAATATTATACAACTCAGCAATGAAGGGTGAGCAATTTGAAGAATCAATAAAATCAGCATTAAAAAAATTTAAATTTACTGAAATATCCAGCAAAAACAAAGAAGAAGAAATATCTATTTTAATTGATAAAGATAAAAAATATGTAACAAATAAACTAAACAATTTAAAAAACAATATTTTGTCAAAAGAACAAAATCTGGAATTTATAACTAATCCTTTTGATGAAATAAATCAAAATTTTATATTTCAATTTAATGGATCACAAAATTTTCCTGATATTTTGATTTTCTGTGATAAATACATTTTTCCATTGGAAATTAAATATACAAAAGATAAAAATGGAAAAAACACAAAAAGTATGCCAAAATGAAATTCAAATTTACCTAAAAACAATAGTATATACATATATGGAAAAAATGGTGAAAACTTAACTTTCTTTCAAGGAGATGATTTCGTTAGTGATGAAGCTAGAGGTATTTTAGTAAATTTTTTTCATGAACTTACAGAAAAAGAAATGGAGTTATTACAAAAAACTAAAAATGATATATTGAATCTAAAAAGAAAAATGGATTCCAATCCTTTCGGATTAAAACCATACATAAGAAAAGACTATAACTACGATCTTAAATTTAGCACAAAAGAAAATAATAATAATTTAAGTATTTTCGAAATAGCTAATGAAAAGCAATGAGAAAAAAATGTTTTAGAAACAATAGAAAATTTAAAAAGAAAAGCAATGGAATAAAATGAATAAAAATTTAGATCAATTTTATACTAATCCAAAAATATGTGATAAGTTAGTTACTAAAATATTCAATTTGTTACCAAGCACTAAAAATTTTAATTTTATAGAACCATCAGCCGGAACGGGAAATTTTATTCATGCACTAAAAAAACAAAATATTAGAAGTAACAAAATTAAGTCATATGATATAGATCCAAAATCAGAAGATATCATTAAATCTGATTACTTAAAAACAAAAATTAATTACAATAAAAAAAATTTTATTATAGGGAACCCACCTTTTGGGAAACGAGCTAAATTAGCGATTGAATTTTTAAACAAAGGATTAAATGAAGCTGATTATGTTGCGATGATTTTACCTAAAACATTTAATCGCTTCTCAGTTCAAAAACAAATTAAAAAAAATGCTAAATTAATATACTCAGAAACTTTGGAAAGAGAAGCTTTTTTAGTTGATAACAAAGCTTATAATGTAAATTGTGTTTTTCAAATTTGAGTTAACGAAAATATTATATTAGCTACAAAAGATAAAAGACTCAAATCAAATCTAACTAATAAAGATAATCAAGATTTTGAATTATTTATTCATAATAACACTGATCAAACCAAAAAATATTTTAATAAAAAAATTTATAAATGAGATTTTGCAGTTGTTAGACAAGGATATTATGATTACAATAAAAAAATCACAAAAGAAAATGAATTAATTCCAAATCGACAATATCTATTTGTTAAATGTAATAATGAAATTGCTAAAAAAATAATTGATTTAGTAGATTTTGAAAAATTAGCCAAAACAACAAGTACAACAGTTTATGGCTTTAGTAATTCTGATTTAATTAAAGAATATAATAAATTTAAATTTTTGATTTATCTTTTAAATGAAAATGACATAGAAAGTCTTAAAAATTTGTGAATTATTGATTAAAAAATAAATAGCTTTATAAAAATAGCTATTTATTTTTTATTTGATTCCAAAATTTTTCTAAGCCTTGCTCATGTTTATTATTAGCGGCTTGATAAAATTTTGTGCCTTGTAATTCTTTTGGTAAATACATTTGTTTCACATAATGATTTTCATAGTCATGGGGGTATAAATAATCTACCCCCACTCCTAATTTAGAAGCACTTGCATAATGACTATCTTGTAAATGTTTGGGAACGGTATAAATTTTGCCAGTTGCTACAGCTTGACGAGCTTTAGCAAAAGCTAAATAAGTGCTATTGCTTTTAGGACTTAAGGCTAATTCACAAATTATTTGTCCAATTGGTAAATAACCCTCGGGTTCGCCTAATCTTTCAAATATTTGAATTGCAGCTTGAACTTTAATTCCCATATTGGGATTAGCTAGCCCAACATCTTCGTATGCCACTGCCATGATTCTTCTTCATAAACCATCAATGTCACCACTTTTAATAATTAAGGCTCCATAATACAAAGCTGCATCAACATCACTACCACGTAATGATTTATGAAAAGCACTTAAATTATTATAGTGAGCATCCCCATTTTTATCACTATAAAAATTAATATTTGGCAATACTTTTTGGACATCAGTAATTGTGATTGTTTTATTTTGATAAATTAAATTTAAAATGCTTAAATTATTAATTAAATTGCGAAAATCACCGCTTGAATAATCTACTAATGCTTCAATCACTTTTTGATTTGCACTGAATTTTAAAATTGTTTTTTCTTTTAATCATTTTTTAACAGCAATCACCATTGACTCCGGTGCTATTTTTTGTAATTCCAAAATTTGCATGCGGCTGCGAATTGCTGGATTAACTTTAAAATACGGATTTTCTGTAGTGGTTGCATAAACTATTAATGTTTGTTTTTCTAATGCTGCTAATAACAAATCTTGCTTATCACGATTTAAACGATGAATCTCATCAATAATTAAAACTTTAGCTTGTTGCATTTTTTCTATTAATGCTGCTTTATTTTCAATTGCAGCATTAAAAAAAGCAAAATCTTGAGTCTGATTTTGTGCTAATATTAATGCTAATGAAGTTTTGCCAACCCCACTTTGACCATAAAAAATCACTGACATGGGATTAGCATGAGTTATTAAAGCTTGTAAGAGTGGTTTAAGATGTTCTTGGCCTAAAATATCATTTAATGTTTTAGGACGAAGAATTTCATTTAAATTTTGCATTTGTAATTAATAATATTTTTCTAATCATCTTTCTAAAAATTGCCCAACACCATTTTCATCATTAGTTTCAGTTGCATAATTAGCATTAGCCTGTACATGATTTGATGCTTGACCCATTGCTACAGCCGTTTTAACAACTTTAAACATGGGAATATCATTATCTTGATCACCAAAAGCGATTGTTTTTTCAAGATCTAATAAACGAGATTTTTGTAAAAACTTTAAACCCTCACCTTTATCAGAACCTTGGGGCATAATATCTCAAATTCCCGGTTGGGAATTAATAAAATACACATTTTTATCTGCAAAATCTGCTTTTAAAGCTTCGATATTTTTAATTGGTGTTTCGTTATCTAAAATTAAAAATTTAACAATATCAAAAGCCTTGATATCGAATTTATCATCAATTGCTTTTAAATTAAAACGCGCTTCCGGGCGTGAATTAGCAATTTCTGATTCTAATCAACTAATCCGTTGACTAGGAGTTTGTGAGATTCAATAGTACATTTCTTGATCAGTATAAACTAAAAAATTTAGTTTTAATCTTTTTAGTTTTTTATAAATCATTTCTGATAATGTTTTTTCAATTGGATTAACAAATAATGTTTTTTGATTTACTACATCATAAACTAAGGCGCCATTGCAAGAAATAATTGGCGTTGTACAACCAACTGTATATCAAGTCTGACTAATAAAATATCATGGGCGTCCTGAAGCCAAGAATACTTCAAAACCTTTAGCACGAACCTTATTAATCATTTCTAAATTGAATTCACTAACTTGATGTTGTGAATTTAGTAGTGTTCCATCTAAATCAAACACAACACTTGGATGTAAAGCTTTTTTTAACATCTCAACTCCTTTTGAGCAAGTTTTATTATTAATATTAAATATATTTGCTCTAGCATTAATTTTTGAATATTGAAATTACTTAATATCAAAAATTACTCAACATTATTAATTTTAACACTATTTAAAGCAGAAACTTATCTAAATTTATAAAGTGGTTAATATTTTTGACAATTCATAAAAAATTAGCAAAAAAAATATGCATTATAGAAACTTGCAAAATTTTTATAATGCATATTTTTTAAGTTTATTGTTACTAGTAAATATTATTTGTGATTAATTCACTTTAGATAAATCGCTTCTTGTTCGGGAGTGATTTCGATTCCTGCTGCTTTATTTTCATCCCAAACATATTGCACAACCGTTTTAAAAGCAGCTTCAAAATTTTGAAATGCCAATTCACGAACTTTTTGGATTCCCGGAAATTTTCGCCCTCGTGCTAATTTATCAGCCATAAACACAATTTTATCTAAATCGGATTTTAATTCCAATGCTAATGAAGTGTGGATGGAAATGGCATGGATAATTTCCGGTTTTGGTAAAAAGTATTCTTTTTCCAATCACACCGCAGCTGTAGTTTGGTGTAATTGATAATTTCGATATTGACCCTGATCATAACCATGCTTAGCCAAAAAATCACGCTGAACATCATATGGCATGTTTTTAGTTAAATCATGCATCATTCCAGCGAAAAAAGCATCACGAGCATCATATTTTAAATGTTTAGCATATTCAGCAGCTAAATCCCCTGTTGCCAAACAATGTTTATGACGTTTGGCATCAACTGCATTTTTTAACATCTCACCAGCATATAAAAAATGTTGACCGATGTAATGTCGCACTGCTAAATCGGCAACTTCTAATTTGCCATGTACAAATTCCGTTGATGAAAAGTCATAAATTTTATTATTTAACAATTCACACTTAAATTTTTTTAAATTAATTTTATTAATTGTTTTACTACGGCGAAATACTACAATCTTAGCGATTTGGGAAATTTGTTCAATTTTTTTTCATTTATTTAACTTTGGTAAATTATCTGAACCAATAATTAAATATAACTCAGCTTTAGGAAATTTTTGCTTAAAATACTCTACTGTGTCAATAGTATAGCTAACATTTTTGCGATTAGTTTCAAATTCTGAAATTACTGTTTTGGGAGGTTGAACCAATTTTAACATAGCAATACGGTGTTGTGAAGACACATATTGCAAGCCTTTTTTAAAAGGATTTTGATAATTTGGAACAAAATAAAGTTTATCAAGGCCTAAATATTCAATTGCATCATTAGCAACTGCAACATGGCCTTTGTGAACCGGATTAAATGATCCACCATAAATTGCTATTTTCATTTTTTAAATGATACAAGAAAATTTAATTTTTTTTCAGAATAAAATCTTCTTCTAGCAATCGCGATTGCACCTGTTTCTTGCGAAAATTTTTAGCATAGTTTTGCAATGAATCTACTTGCTTAGTAGTAAATTTTTGATTAATATCATTAATAATTTTTGCCACTTTTAAAGTAGTTTTAGTTTCGGATTGTTCAAAAATTGTCATTTGAATTGTTTGGTGAAAATTATCAATAATATTAGCAGCTGAAAAACCAATACCACGCAACGGTTTTTCATCCCAATATTTATCAAAAAGTTTTAAGGCAATGGTGTATAAATCATCGAAATTATGCAGCGGTTTTTCAACTGTAATGCGTTTGGTGAAATTTTTATGATTTTGTAATTTAAATTCAAATGTAAAAACAGTTGCATAACTATTACGATTAATTAATCGTGTTGCTACTTTCAAACAAATTTGTTTCACTACATCTAAAATTAGTGCCCGCGAATCTAAATAGGCTTGGGCAAATGTAACACTATTACCAATTTGTTTTAAATCATTACGTTCAGTAATGATTTTATCATCGCCCTTGCCTAATGCATTGGCTCTCAAACTCAAAGCCCGCTTTCCTAAAATAGCTTGAATTGTTTCATTTTCAAAGTTAGCACGAGCAAAATCACCAATTGTTTTAATTCCACTTTGTTGCAATTTATCAGCACTAGATTTTCCGATTCCATAAAATTGATGAATTTTTAAAGGGTACAAAATTTGCTGAAAATTAGTTTCGGTTAATTCGCAAATTCCAAATGGTTTGGCAAAATTTGTCGCCATTTTTGCTAAAAATTTATTTCAAGCAATACCAATTGATACCGGCAAATCTAATTGCTTATTAATTGTTTGTTGCATCATTTTTGCTAAATTGTAATTCCCATATTTTTGGGCTAAATCGGTTACATCTAAGTAACATTCATCAATTGAAATAATTTCAATTTTAGTAGTTCATTTTTTGGAAATAAGTTCAAAAAACATCGTTGATAAATAAGTATAAAGTTCATAATTAGGATTTACAATAATTAAATGTGGAAAATTCCGTTTTAATTTAAAAACGGGGTCAGTTACATCAATTCCTAGTTTTCGTGCTTCATACGATACCGCTGTCGCAATGGCGCGAGGACGATTCCAAGCTATCACTACTGGTTTGTTTTTAAGTGAGTGGTTGATTGAACGCTGAGCTGAAACAAAAAAAGAATCAATATCGATATGAAAAATAACTTTTTTATGACTCATAAGTAATTAAATTATAATCAAAGCATAAAAAAAATGCTAAAAAGCACTTTAATATTTAAAATGGTGTATTACTACATATGGTGGCTCATATCGGACTCGAACCGATACGCCGTGAAGCAGAAGATTTTGAGTCTACCGTGTCTACCAATTTCACCAATGAGCCAATTTAACTTACTATTAAATTTTATCCTATTTTGTATTTTTTAATAAATAAATAATGTAAAATTAAAAGTAATTTTAATTTTAAACTTAATTATTTGGTGTTTTAAAAAGGGAGTGGTTTTGTTTAGTAATAAAAAACCTTGAAGTAGGATATGATTATCGTTGTTTGGCTTACTTGTAATTATCGTCTCCGCTGGTGGGGCGGGTTATTATTTTATTAATGAAGCTAGAAAGAGTCAATTTCTCAATCCTATCAACATTCCCAATTACAATATTTCTGGCGAGGATATTGTCAAAGCCGAAATTAGTCAAGCTTATAGTAATGTTAAAGCTTCGCAATTTAATAAAATAGTTAATAATATCAAAATTAATGATTTAAAATTAACATTACGTCCTAATGTAAGTGAAAACCAAATTAAAAGCCGTTACAATTTTAGTTTTGCGGTTGTGAAAAATTCAGCAAATGATGATACTGGAACCTTATTACTAGAATTGCAATTAAGTGATAAAAATACTACTAGTCCTAAAAATGAAACTAAAAATATTGTTTTAAGTGGATTTGTTGCAAAACAAAATTTTGTAAATACTGAAGAATTGTGATTTAGTAATCGATTAAACGAAATTAAAAATTTAAAATTAAAAAACCCTAACCAAAAACTTACAACTGAAAATTTTTGAGAAGTAATTGATACTTCACAATCTTTTTTGCAGTTAGCTAAAAATAATTATAGTTTAAAAGCAATTACAAATCCCAATGATTATTCTTTAATTCCTAGTGTTGAAGTCATAGATGAAGTTAAAAAACAATATGCCGTGTTGTTAAAATTGCAAGCAAATTTTGATACTACTAAAAATTTGAGTAAAGTTTTTTTAATTAATACTGAATTCAATCAGGCTAACTGGAAGTTAAATTTAGATAGTGAATTAGAAAAATTATTGTTACCAGCTAACTTAGCAAGCTTAAGTTCTAACCAACTTGGACAACTTTTTTTAAAAGATTTAACCAAATCTCAAGGTAGTGTAATTAGCATCATTAATCAAGCTAACAATAATGCAAATGGTGACATTTATTTAGTTGAAAAAACTATTGATAATAAATTAAATTATGCTCATTATAAATTAAATAATTACAACAAATTATTTAATCAAATTATTAGTGATAACAAAGATTTTTTAAAAAACCAATTGCTTGAACAATTTAGTTTGTCCAATCCAAAAGATTACCATGATATGCTACAAATTTTCAATGACTCTAGTCGTTATAATTATCGCTTTGCCAAAGTAATTTCAGAGCTAAAAGAAATTTATAAACACCGGAGTCAAAAACTTTTTGAAAAATATAATATTTTTGATGTGACTGAAATTTTTGATTTAAAAAATCCACTTATTTCTAAAATTAATGATAAAAATTATATGATTTGGGAATTTGTAGATTTAACTAATACAGTACATAGTGTTTATTATGAATTTGCTAAAACTAACTCCAAAGAAACTGATTTTAATAGCCAAAATTTAGCTATTAAAAGTAGTACAGCATTAGCCGAAGAAATTCAAAAGCGGAGCATTTCTTTATCATTTTTAGCACAAAACAATAACGATAATTCGGTTTATATTTATAGTGGTACTGGATGGGTGATTGATAAAAGTTTAGAAGAAAAAAATACTTATTTTATTGCTACTAATATTCATGTTGTCGAAAACGCTGAAGCTAAATGAAATAATATCTCTGGCTTTGCATATTCTTTATATAATGATCGTGATGAAATTTATAATATAAGCGGTGATAAAACTAATCTTGTTCCGATTAATCCTTTCATTACAAACCGCAATAGTTATGATTTTCGTAGATACACTAAACAATATCAAAATCAAAAAAGTTCAGAATTAAGACAAATCAACAATGATGCTCATTTTTGGGAAAGTTTTAAAATTTATAATGTTGGCGCCCATGTTTCAAATCAATATGGTATGGATTTGGCGGTTATTAAAATTAAATTTGATGCTGATGTAATTGATCAAAATGGCCAAATTATTGAAAAAAATATTCCCGATGCTGTACATTATTATGAAAAGCAACAGCAAAATCCTTTAACTAAATTACGTTTTATTACACAAACTAATAATTCATTCAAATGACCTCAACGTGAATATAATTATAATTTTAATTTTATTAACCAAAATGACACTGAACTAGAAATTCATATTGGCGGTTATTTGGGTGGAACACAATGAGTTTATAATAGTTCTTCCGCTTGACTTTCTAATACCGGTGATCTTGATAATCAAATTGTATATTATAATAATTATGATAGCAACAACCCTGAACGCCATGCCTTAATACGAAATAATTATCAAGTTTCCTCACTATATACTCGCGTTGGTAAGGGTATGTCTGGATCTATGGCCTTAGATCAATATGGGAGGGTGATTGGAATTTTTTGAGGTAGCGCACAATTTCGTGATAGAGACAATAATACTCTTAATGATGAAAATGCTAAAATTTTAAATAACGGCGCAGCTAAAGTTGAGCTTATTGGAATCAAAGTACCCGGAGCACAAAAAAGTTTGTTAGAAGCTTGATTAGAACTTACTCAAGACCAAATAACTGAATTAGACAACTATGATTTAAGCTAAAAAACAATTAAAACCTTCTCAAAGTATGAGAAGGTTTTATATTTTGACTTTGGTATTATTAATTAGTTGCTGCTGTTTTGAACTCTTGCTCTGCAAATGGTGTTTCAGCGTCTGCAAATTGAGCAACTAATTTATATTTAGTATTAGCAGTTAATTCATTAAAATCAACTGTTAAGCTTGTTTTAATATCTGCTGCTTTAAATAAATAAGTATTAATTTTGGCAGTAGTATCATTTAATTTTTGGATTGTTACTTTTAAGTCTTGCTTTTTATTAACATGACTTAATAAATTATTTAGCGTTACCTTAGCGGTTGTTTCTGTTGTGGTAACCGCTACTACAGGATGGTAACTAGCCGCTTCGGAAACAACAGCAATTACTCCACCTAAAATTGGCAAAGCAATTAAAGCTGAAATCGCTGAAATTTTTAGTCATTTATTTTTCATCATTACCTTCTTTATGAATTGCAGTAATTGCAATATGATTAAAATATTTTTGTGTTAATTCTGCAGTTGTTAATCACATTTGTGCTACAGTGCCCATTGCCGCTGCAGAAGCAATTTGAAGCGCTTCTGCAGCAGTTTTTTGTTTTGTTCAATAATAGGCTCCAAACGTTGAAATAAGTGTATCGCCAGCTCCGGTAGCTGAAACAACTTTAGCTAATGGTTTAGTAATTAAAGCCTTATAAATTTCACCGGCTGCTGTCAATAAATAAGATCCATGAGAATCAAAAGAAATAATAACATTTTGAGCTCCATGTCTTTGCAACATTTGCAATGCCATAATTACATCCGCTTCTGAATTAATGGTCATGTTAAAATTTTTTTCTAATTCATCCTTGTTAGGTTTAATCAAAAATGGTTGGTAAGCCAAAAAATTTCGAAAATCAGAGCTATCAACATCTAAGATAAAAGCAGTTTGACGTTGCTTTAAGATTTCCAAAATTTTGATAAGCACTGGCGTTTCACTCAAACCCATAATAATTAATAAATCATCATTAGTTAATTGTTGCAACTTCGCTTCCAACATTTGCCATTGTTGCTCTGTTAATGGCATTTTAGGCCCGTTTAATTCAAATTCAGTATTAGTACCATAAAATTTGACATTAATTCGTGTTCGAGCTTGGCTTGCAATATTGATGAAGTCTAAATTTTCTTGAGCAATTAAGTGCTGAATCGAATTAAGTGTAGCTTGATCAAAAAAACTAATTGCTTTATTTTTAAATCCTAAGCGGGTTAAAACAACTGAAGCATTAACCCCTTTACCTCCTGGTAAAAGTTGAAAATGATTAAATCGATTAACTTTATGCAGCGTAAATTCTTGTCCTTCAATTACATAATCAATCGAAGGAGCAAATGTTAATGTATAAATCATATATGACTACTTAGTTACTGAAGTGTGATTTTGTTGAATTTCAGCTACAGGTTGGTTAGCTTTAACTTGATTTTTTTTAACAAATTCACGTTTTAGTAAAAAGTGTAACACTAAAGCTTGAACAAACATACCAACAATTAAAGCAACTAGCATAAATACAATTCCTAATCCAATTGATAGTTCTAGTGAACTTGCTAAACCAGTTCTAAATAATGGTGCAATAAAGATTCCACCATGCGGTGCTAGTGCTCCAACTTGTAGTGCTCCAACTAATAATCCAGCAACTCCCCCGCCAACAAGGTTAGAAATTAGCATCACTTTTGGCCGTGCTGCGGTGAAAGGAATTGCTCCTTCTGTAATGAAAGAAAATCCTAAAATTCAATTGCTTTTAGCTGCCTTAATTTCCTCATCTTTTCAATATTTTTTCGAAATTGTAGTTGATAATGCAATCCCTAAAGGCGGCACCATTCCAGCGATAATAGCCGCTGCCATCGCTACTGAACCATTAGCTGCAACTTCAGGGTCTTTTAATGTTTCTGTTAAAGCAACAGTTCCGAAAACATATGCTGCCTTGTTAATTGGTCCACCTAAGTCAGTTGCCATCATTAAACCTATTACTAATGCTAATAATATAAATAATGATGGATTAGAACCTAATAAGCCTAAGAATTTAGTAAAGCCTAAATTTAAATATTGTAATGGAATATTTACAAATCAGAAAATCCCTAAAATTAAAGCTGTTCCAAATAATGGCACCACTAAAATTGAAACAATTCCTTTTCATTGTTGTGAAACTTTGTTAAATAAGTATTTATGTAACACAATTAAAATGGCTGCTGCTAAAAAAGCTCCTCCAATTGCACCAAAAAATCCGGAGTTAACGTCACCACCTAAAATATTTAATCCTAAAGCATCAGAAATTTGAGTTCAAGTGGCATTGTAATTTTTAGTAGCAATAAAACCTACTAAAAATCCTGGTAATAATCCCATTTTACCAACCATAGCATAAGTAATGTAGGCCGATAAAATTGGCACCATAATCCCAAATGCTAAACCACCTAATGACATAAATCATTGCGATGTTTTAGCAATACTTCCAAAGTTAGATCCCACCGCTTCGATAGCCCCAATTTGAGCCACAAAAATCATGTCAAATAAAAATGCTAATGCAATGAAAATTCCTCCGAAAATAACAAATGGTAACATGTATGACACACCAGTTAAAATTGAGCGATAAGCATTTTTACCAAAGTTATTAAAACTTAATTCTCCAACTTGCTGTGAATCACCTGCTGCTTTAGTAACATTTTTTAATTTATTACCAGCATCCTCTTTAACTTGCTTAAATAATTTTTCAGGCTCATGAATCGCTTTGCGAGTTGAAGTTTCAATAACATTTAAATGTTCTGCAAAGCGTTCGGTATCAATCGCTCTATCAAGTGCCAAGATCACGCCTTTAGCATATTTAATATCTTCCGGAGTTAACACATTTTTAGCTCCTTCAGTACCCTGAGTTTCTACTTTGATTCGCAAATTATGCGCTTTAGCAGTTTGTTCTAATTTTTCTGCCGCCATAAAAGTATGTGCAATTCCTGTTGGACAAGCAGT
The DNA here is from genome assembly GCF_054170725.1 of Mycoplasma pogonae. Taxonomy (NCBI): domain Bacteria; kingdom Bacillati; phylum Mycoplasmatota; class Mollicutes; order Mycoplasmatales; family Mycoplasmataceae; genus Mycoplasma; species Mycoplasma pogonae. The sequence goes on from NZ_JBSWZS010000014.1 coordinate 38,378, forward strand.
TACAGCCACAATGTCATAAGCTTCTGATTTTGTAGGTGCTACTGAAGAGGTAATTTTTTCTTCTGCCGTTGCCACTTCTTTAACTATTGCTTGTTCATATTTATCAAATAATTTAATTAATTTTGTAGGTGCTTTAATAGTTTTTAAATCAGCTACAAAATCTGGATTCATTAATAATTTTGATAAATTGGCAATAACTTCAAGGTGAGAACTATCACCACCTTCTTTAGTCATTGCAATTCCGAAAATGTAGTTAATATCTTGACCATCAGCTGCATCTCAATCTAATGGTTTCACTTGAGCAAAAAAGATTTTGCTTTGCTTCATGACATCATCACGAATGTGTGGAAGAGCAATCCCTTCGCCCACGCCGGTTGAAATTTGATTTTCTCGTTCTCAAAATAAGTCTAAGACTTTTTTACCGCTTCTTGCAAACCCTTTTTGTTTTAAAGTTTTGCTAATAAATTCCAAAACAGCAGCTTTAGAGCTAAATTTTTGATTAAAAAAAATCAAATTTTTATCTAGTAAATTTGAAATTTTCATAAAATCTATTCCTTGTAATTTAAGTTTGATAAAAATTTTTTTCTTTTTTTACAAATTTAATCCTTTGTTGTTACTCTTTATTTTTAATTAAAAATAAATTTGGAAATTCTTTTTTAGTATTGTAGTTAGTAACTACTAAGATGTTTTTGTTTTTTGGGGTAAAGTTATAAAATGCTTTTTGACCAAATTTATGCTTTTCAGCTAGAACTACAACTAAATCTGAATGGGTTGCAATAAAGTTTTTCATAATTCCTTCATTAATATCAGGAGTTGATAAATTACCTTCATCATCAATTCCATTAGTTCCTAGAAAAGCAATTTGGAATCGCAAGTTTTCCAAGTGTCTTAAATCAGGATTGATTGAAGACAAGGTCCTATTTTTAACTTTCCCACCAATAATATAAACATCTGTAAAACCAATTTCTAATGCATGCATTGCATTAAAAATTGAGTTAGTATAAATATGGGTTGAACGATTTAATTTATCAATTAGGTAGTAACATGATGAACCACCATCTATATAAACATGAGTATAATCTTTAGCTAAAATAGCTGCAGTAGAAGCGATTGAAAGTTTTACATTTTTATTAACATTAATTTCTTCAAAAGCAATTTTTTCACTATGAATTTTTACTTCATTGTAAATAATTTCTCCAAAATTACGAATAATAAAACCTTCATGCTCTAATTTAATTAAATATCTTCTAGTAGTACTTTTTGTTAAATTAAAATGTTCTTCAATATCGACTGGTTTGACGATTTTTTCGCGTTTTAAATATTCTTTAATCTTATTTTCAACTAAGATTTTCATAATCACTTCCTTATTCTTTCGTTATTTATATTTAATTATTATACCTTCTTTGTGAATAATGATGAATTTTTTAATTCAATTTCTGGTAAAAGTTCAATTAAGTTAATTTTTTTTCCAAAAAAATAACTATTAAAAATTTAAATTTGTTAAAAAGGATTAAAAAAATTTGCTGCTTTGAATAATTTTTATTGTTATAATTAGAGCATTCAATTAACAAAATGAAAGGAATTATGAAAGTTATTACAAACAACAAGCAAGCACGCTTTAATTATGAACTGGTTGAAAAATTTGAAGCTGGATTAAGTTTGCTAGGTTGGGAAGTAAAATCAATTCGGGCTGGAAATGTAAATTTAAAAAATGCTTTTGTAGCTTTTAAAAATAATGAATTATTTTTAATTAATGCTCACATCTCTTTATACATGGCAGTCAAAGGTGAAGAAAATGGCTCGCGGAAATTGTTATTAAATAAGCGGGAAATTAAACGTTTAAAAGAGAAACAAGAACAAAATGGATTTACAATTGTGCCAACAAAACTTTATTGAAATAATCGTAATTTTGTTAAAATTGAAATAGCTTTAGCACGCGGAAAAAACAAAAGTGATAAACGCCAAACAATCAAAGAACGTGATACACTGCGTGAAATGGCGAGAGAAATTTCTAAAATGGGGGTGTAATGGCTTCGACATGCATTATAAACTCCTTGATGCAGTAGTGTGGTAGACTATAAATACTTCTAGGCTTTTTCAAAACGGAAAAGAAAAATCAAACGAAGATTATTCAGCATTAGCTTTTAATTCTTCATTCAACTCAAATCTAGCTTACGCTTAATTGTAACTAGTCAGTCAATGAAACTCCCGGTTCATTGCACTGTGTGATGGGATATGCAGAAGGACTCAGTTAAATTTTGCAGAATTACAACTGGATAAGTTTTCAAAATTTTGAATTTTTTACTAGAATAACTTATTAATATTAAAAAATTCTAAACTGTAGACTCAATGAGTGCAATAATGTGTGGACTCGGGTTCAATTCCCGACATCTCCACCATTTTTTTTATTTATTTTTTTAATGTTTTTTCTTTATTTTCTAACATCAATGATGTTAGAAAATTATATTTACTTGCAGCAGCTATGAAAATTAGTTAAATTGCAATTGCAGCAACTGGGATAATACTTAAAAATTTATTATTTTGTTCATATTTCATGTTTTTCCTTTAATTTTTCAAAATAAAAATACACTAATGCAATTTAAATTGCTATTAATGTATTTTTAGTATCATTAAAAATAAATTATTTTAATTCAGCTTTAGGTCAAAAAAGAAATTTATTTTTACCATCATTTAAAAATTGCTTTCAAGAATCTTCGATTTCTTGTTTAGTTCAATTTTCTTTTAATTTAATGGGGTTAATTTTAGGATAAAAGTATTTTGGAATTAAAGAAATAGTATTATTAGGTAATTGTTTTAATAAAGAATTTTCAAGTGACAAAATACCCAAATTAACAAAAGATAAAATTTTAGATTTTAATGGGAAAAATACTTCATTTTCATCTTTAATAACCTCCTTATAAATATCACGATCATTAATATCATTCCCTAAATCTAAATCTTGTAAAAAAACCTTTTCGCTATCTATCGAAAGATTGAATTCTGGGTTTAAAACGTATTCTGAGGATATATTTAAATCAGTTAAAAGAGATAAAAATTTAGTTTGATTATTTTTAAATGATTTTTCAATATCATTTTCATCAATTAAAGTCAGAAAAGCAATTTGCAAATCTAATCAGTCGTCTAAATATTTAATTATTATATATCTTTGTCCAGAAAGTAATGCTATTGGAACACTTAAATTAAAAGCTGATAAATCAACTGTTTCATCAAATTTTTTAGCTTTTACATTTAATTCATTACTAAATAATCTTTTAGGTTCATACATATATTTAATAAGTTCTAAGTGACTTTCATCTTTAGTTAATTTATCTTGATAAATAATAAGTCTTTTTGCTAATGAATCATTATTTAAATCTTTTACAGATTCTCAGTTTTTTCTTAAATATTCTACATCTCCTAATAATGTTTTTGCTTCATAATGTTTAGCCAACAACGCAGCCTTAAAAGCTTCAGGATTGTTTCTTAATCCAGGAGATTCTAAATCAATTACCTTATCTAAATTACGAACTCAGTTTCATACTTTTTCATATCCTTGATCTTCTCGTTCAGGTCAAGGGAAACTTGCTGAAACCTGATTTGAATCAGAAGTTACATTACCAAGATTTTTAGGGGTGCTAGGAGTTTTGATTTTATTTCTGGCCTCATCTTGTCAATTGTAACCTTCACCAGGATTTTGAACACTTGAAGTTTTTACTCCACAAGCAATTAAAACATTAGGAAAAATTATTGATAAACCCATTAAACTAAATCATTTTTTCTTACCCATATTTAAAACCTTTTTATATAAAATAAAATATTTTTGTTATATTAATTTTTATATTTTTATTATATTTTATTTATATAAATATTAATGTAGTTAATTATATTTGTCAATATAATTAATAGTAATATAAAAACGGACAAAAAAAAGTAAACTTTAAATGATTTTAAAATCGATACAATATTCGGTCGTTCGAGACTTGGAAGTTTATTTTTTATTATGGCGCACCATTAGAATGATTAGAAGCTTTTGACATGTATGAAAAAAGTTATGGTAGTTGCACATATTTTAAAAATGATATTGTAATGAATTTAATAGAAAAAACAATAGGCAAACAAAGCATAATTTTAAGAAAAAGTATTTAGGTTTGAAATATCTAATGATATAGAAATATTAGAATCAAAAACAGGAAAATTTTTTAAGAAAAATAAATGTGTAGACAAAAACCTAAGCTACTTTCAGATGCAGAATTATGAGAAATTTATAATAAATTGGCAAACTAGAAAAGTTTATTTTTTAAAAGTTATAATGAAGTAATTGAAAAAAAGAGACTAAAAAAGATAAAAATGAAGTGGCTCAATCTTTAGGCGCTAAACAAATGTGAAATTAAATTTTTCAAATATCTAAATCAGGAATGCGGAAACTTCATCAAAAAAAAAAAAAAAA
>NZ_JBSWZS010000015.1:0-29438 GCF_054170725.1 Mycoplasma pogonae
ATATGAACTTTTGTTTGAAAACATGAATAGGAAGTTTTGTTTGAAAATACACAGTTAAAAATCACTTTAAAAATCAATTATCAAATATTAATATTGATAATGAAAAATCAGCAATTGAATCAGCTAACCAAGCTGTAGTCACTACTGCACAATCACTTGAAAATGAATTTTCAAGTTTAGAGGCTGTATTAAAAACTTATATAGATGCTATCGAGACGCCAAAATATAGATTAGCTTCAAATAAAAATGATCAAGATACTAAAGTTGTTGCAGCTTTAAAATTAGTTTTAGCAACTCCAGATATTTCTAGTATAGAAGGTTCGACAACAATTACTAATGGAACATTTAAAGTTAATGATCTTACAGAAGTAACCAAAGCTAAAAATGACATTACACAGGCATTTAATGATTTAAATGGTGAATCAGTTTTAGAAGCTGAAAAAACAAATTTAGCTACTGCCGCTGAAAATGAGATTAATGCTTTAAGCCATTTATCAGATGGATTAAAAAAAGAATTTACTGATCAAGTTGCGGTGCTTGATAAAACAAAAAAAGCAGAAACGAAAAAAGATTTCAAAAAATTAGTTGATGCAATTAAAGCACAAGCACAAACAGTAAATGATGAATACCCTAAAGTGGATCAAGCTGTTAAAGAATATTTAGCATTAATTAGTACTAATAAATATGATTTAGCAACTAATCAAACTCAGCAAAATAGTGCTTTATTTACTGCCTTAAACACACTTCTAGATCCTGAAGTAACCCAACCAACCCCATTAACAAAATCTTTTTCAGTTACTGATTTAAAAATGAAATCTGGAACCGATGTAGCTAAAATAAATGCAGCTATAAATGCTATTCATGCCGCTAAAGAAGAACTGAATGGAGAAGTTGAAGCTAAAAAAACTGAGTTGAAAACTGTATTAGCAACCGCTTCATTTAGCAATATGGATGTAAATATAATTGATAATCTAAAAAGTGAAATTGATTCAAAAACATCATTAGAACAACTTAAACCAATTGAAACGAAAATTAATAACGCAAATCCAATTTTGAAAGAAATCAATGATAAAGTTACTGAACTTAGAAATATGGAAGTATCAGCAAATTACAAATTAGCTAGTGATGGTAAGCAAGCAAGTTTTAATGCAATTAAAAACAATATTAAAAATCTGTTGCTTCAAAATTTATTTGAAGCTACAAAATTAGAACAAGCAAAAGAAACGCTAATAACATTTAATGACATTAATTTAGATGGAGATACTAACCTAGTTGCTGCTGAAAGAAGTGTTAATGAGCTTGATACTTTAAGTGATGACCAAAAAACTCAAGCAATACAAAGAATTAAAAATTTAACTAAAGTTGATACTAAGAAAAAACTTGATGATGCAGCAGCTAATGCCACAACAATTAATACAGCCTTAAAAACATCTAAAACTACAGTTGAAGGTTTAAAACATGTAAGTGAAACAGCTAAAGATGCAGCTAAAAAACAATTAGAACAAATTAATATTAGTGATCTCGATCCAATGATTGCACAAGTAAGTATTGAAGCAATTATCAATCCATTAACAGCTCTAAATAATGAATTTGATAATTTAAAAACTGAATTAGAAAAATATATTGCAACAATCGGCAAAACTAAACATGACCTTGCTGATAATAAAAACAAATTAGATCAAGATGTACTTGCTGCACTTGCATCTGTATTGAATAATCCACCAACTACATTAAATAAAAATATAGATATTGAAAATTTAACTTTCTCTGCATCTAATGCAGATGACGTCACCGCTGCAATCGAGAAAATTAATAACGCGTTTAAAAAACTAAATGGTGATGAAGTCTTACAAGAGAAAATTATAGAATTTTTAGAAGCCGTAAAATTAAATGCTTTAAACACCGCAACTAAGGAAGCAATTACAACCGCTACTAATTCAGCAACAACATTAGCTGAATTAGATGAAGTAAAAACAAAATTAGAAACAACACTTGAAAATAAAGCAAAATTAGAAAAAGCAATTTCCGATTTAACTACTGAAAAAGAAAAGACTAATTACAAATTAGCTGATCAAGCTAAAAAAGATGCTTTTGATGTCCAACTAACTGAATTGCAAAATAAGCTAGCTAATGATAACATTTATAATAAAACTACAGCCGAAATTACAGTATTATTAAAACCTGCTCAGGATGCTAAAAATGTTTTAAATGGTGAAAATATTAAAATTAATGCCAAAAATGAAATTGATAAATTAGCTAATATTAATTCAACTGAACGCATTAATATCAAAAATCAAATGGATGATTTAGCAAAAATTGATAGCAAAGCTAAATTAGATAAATTAGTAACTGATTATCAAGACATTAATAGTGATATTGGAACTAAAAAAACAACAATATCAGGATTAACTCACTTAGCTCCAAGTGTACAAAATCATTTCAATGAGAAATTAGAAAATATTGACATAACACAAGATAAAGCTACAATTAAATCAAAAAATGCTGCAATCCTTACTCAAGCAACAGATCTAAATAATAAATTTACTGAATTATCTACAAAATTAAAAAACTACACTGATCTTATCGGTAGCGTAAAACATGATTTAGCCACTAACAAAGATACTCAAGATGCTACTGTTATTTCTGCAGTTAATAGTATTTTAGAAACACCACAGCTTACAACGTTAACAAATACAATCACTATTAATGATGGTAAATTAAATGTCAATGATATTGCAAAAGTTGCTGAAGCAATTAATGTAATTGAAACTGCAATTAATTCGCTTGATGGCGAAACTGTTTTAGAAACACAAAAAACTCAACTTGCTAATGATGCTAAAAATGCAATTAGTAATTTATCTCATTTATCACCAGAATTAGCAAAAGAATTCACTGATAAAATTGATGCTTTACCAAAAGATGATAAAACACAAGATAAAGCTGCTTTCGCATTAGAAGTAGCTAAAATTAAAACTGCCGCCGAAAATTTAAATAGTGAATATGATAAAATTGATCAAGCTTTAAAAGATTATTTAGCCGTTTTAGATAAGGTGCAATACACAGAAGCGACTAATACTGATACTCAAGACAAAGCATTATTTGATGCACTTAATGAAATACTTCAAACTCAAGTTATAAAACCAGATTCGTTTAATAATAGCTATACAATTGCTAATCCTAAAATGAAAATTGGAACTACTTCAGATAAAATCACCAAAGCTGTACAAGCAATTGCAGCTGCAAAATCTGCTTTAAATGGTGAATCTGTTTTAAAACAACAAAAAATTGATTATGCTGAAGCTATTAAAAAAACGATTGGCGCACTAAATCACATTTCGGTTGATTTAACAAGTGAATTTGATGAGCAAATCGATAAAATTGCAGAGTCTCATTCAGATAATTCAGATCAAGACTTAGAAGCTTTCAAAGTATTAGTAAATGCTGTAAAAACAACAGCCCAAAAATTAAATGATGAATACTCAAAAGTTAATGATGCTTTTGTTGATTATCAAAATACAATTGGAACTAATGCTTATGATCACGCAACTAATCAAGATGATCAAAATGATGCAGTATTTGCAGCATTAAATACACTTGTTGATCCAAAAATAGCAAAACCAACAACGCTAGCAAAAGATTATAAAGTTGATAGTTTAAAACTAGCAGCTGGAACTGATTTGACAAAACTTACTAAAGCAGTTGAAAATATTAAAGCTGCTAAAGCTGCTCTTAATGGTGATCAAGTTGTCTTAAAAAACAAAAAAGATAAATTAAAAGATTTATTAAAAAATCTACCATTAAATGATCTTCTTGAAGCAGTAAAAGATAAACTAAAAAAAGAAATTGATTCCAAATCTGATCTAGATGATTTAGATAAAATTGAAGATCGCATCAATGCTGCTAAAAATGTAATGGAAAAAGTTAAAGCAGAAATTAATGATTTAAAAGTTAAAAAAGCTACCCCAAATTACAAATTAGCTGATGAAACAAATAAAAATAATTTAGATGAAGCATTAGCAAAATTAAATGAAGATTTAACTAAAGATTTATTTGATCCAAATAATATAAACAAGGCTAATGAAAATATAAACGTAGCTAAAAATGTAACTTTGAATGGTGATGCAAACCTAGAAACCGCTAAAAAGGAAATTGATGATTTACTTAACTTAAGTGATGATCAAAAAAATCAAGCGAAAGCTAAATTAGATGAAATTGCAAATTCAGTAAATAATACAATAGGTAATCCAACTTCAAAGGCAGATCTAGATGTAGCTATAGAAAATTTTAAAGCAATTGATGAAGAAGTTAAAATTGCTAAAAATAAAATTGCGGATTTAAATCATTTAAATAATGTTGTTATAAATAAAGCAAAAGATGATATTAGCAAAATTGACATTAAAGACCTTGCAAGCGATGAAGTAAAAACAAAAAGTGATGAAATTGTTAATAAATTAATAGAAGTAAACAATCAATTTGATCAATTACAAACAAAATTAAAAGAATACACCGACACAATTGGTACTATAAAACATGATTTAACAAATGATGTTAACACAATTGATCAAGGTATAAAAAGTTGATTAGTAAATGTGTTGGATAATTTACCAAGTAGTGAATTAGTTAAAAACTATAATATTGGTGGTGCTAAACTAAAAACAACAAATGCCGAAGATATTCAGAAAGCAATTACAGCAATTGAAGATGGATTAAGCAAATTAAATGGTGACCAAGTTTTAGCTGCAAAAATTAAAGAATTAATAGATAAACTAACCGATGATTCTGCATTAAGTAAATTAAATCAAACAACAAAAGCTGAAATTATTGCTGAAGCTAATAAAGCACAAACATTTGAAAAATTAAAAGAAATTGAAAACAAAGCAAATCAAGCTGTATTAGATCAAAACAAATTACAACATTTAATTAACGATTTAAAAGCCGCAAAAGAATCAGTAAATTACAAATTAGCTAATCCAACTAAACAAGCTGATTTTGATTCAAAACTTACTGCATTAGAGAATACTTTAGCTAATTATGATTTATATGATAAAACATCCGATGAAATTGATTCGCTTTCAGCATCTGCTAAAAATGCAGATACCGCTTTAGATGGTAATAGTAATTTAGAAAAAGCTCTTAAAGATATTGAGGGCATGACAAATATCCCTGCAACACCGCAAAGGGCAGCGATAAAGTCTCAAGCTAATAATTTAGCAGAAATTAATAACAAAGCTGCCTTAGATAACTTAATCACTAAGTTTAGCGCAGCCAATGCAACAATTGCTAATGCCAATACTGAAATTGGAAAATTAAATCATTTGTCATCTGAATTGCAAGATCAATTTAAGGCAAAAGCTGCTAATATTGATGTCGATGATGACCAGACTATAATTACAGCAACAGCCCAAAAACATGTAGATGATGCCAAAGAGCTTGAAGCTAAATTTACTGAGCTTGCTAAGGAAGCAGAAAAATACAAAGATGCTATGGAAAATCCAAAATATTTAGAAGCTGATACAGCAAATCAAACTTTACAAAACCAAAAAGTTCAAGAAGCATTAGAATCTGTTTTAAAAGATAAAACTTATACTGATTTTTCAAGTGAATTTGACACAATTAATAATGAAACATTAAAATCTGACACAACACTAACTAATGTTGAAAATGCAATTGCTAAAATTCAAGATGCGCTTAATTCATTAGATGGTACCAAGCAAGTTGATGATGTTAAAGAAGTCTTAAAAGACAAAGTCAATAACTTAAATGGAATTTACAATAAATTAAATGAAACAACTAAAGACGCTATTTTAGATGAAATTAACAATAACAATACCGACACTAAAGCTGAAGTTAATGACATTGATCAAAAAGCTAAAGAAGCTCTTGACACACATAATGAGCTAACTAATAAAGTTAAAGAATTAGAAGATTTTAAAAATAATCCAAATTACAAATTAAGTTCTGATGTTAAAAAAACAGCTTTTGATGATGCAATTGCAAAATTAAAAGAAGAGCTAAGTCAAAATCTTCTTGATCCGAATAATAAAATTAAATCTAATACAGCACTGAGTGCTGCTGATGCAGCTAAAACTGCTCTTGATGGAAATACTAATTTAGCAAAAGCTAAAGAAGAAATTGATAAATTAACTAACTTACCAGACAAAGTCCAAAAAGATATTAAAAATAATTTAGATACAATTGCCGCTTCAGGAAATGGAAAGAATTCAAAATTAACTGATGAAGTCGATAAAGCAAAAGAAATTGCACAAAAATTAGCTGACACAATTCAAGCAATTGACGGACAACCAAATCTTTCTGATGCTGCTAAAACAGCTTTAAAAGATCAAGCTAAAGCAATTGATTCTAATAATCCAACTTCTGAGATTGCTAAAAAACTTGATGAAGTTACTCAAAAAGCAAAAAATTTAAATTATAAATTTAATAATTTAAAAGATGCATATAATAAATATAAAGATGCAATGGATAGCACCAAATATAACGATGCAACTTCTGAAAATAAAACTGAGCAAGATGAAGCAGTTAGAACTGCAACTAACAATGTTTTAGACTCACCAACTACACCAAACACTACAACTGAGCTACAAGGTAAAGTAAAAGCTGGAACGACAACAATAGATTTAGATCAAGCAATTAAAGACATTGAAAAAGCACTAAATAATTTAAATGGTGATGCTGAATTACAAAAAGCTAAAAATAATTTAATTGATAAAACTAATCCAGGTAATACATTAGATCCATTAAATGAAGCAACTAAGAATGCAATTAAAGAAGAAGTTAATAATGCTACTTCGAAAAAAGATATAAAAGATATTAGTGACAAAGCTGATGAAGCATTAAATACTTTAAAAACAATTGAAGAAGAAATTAAAAAATTAAATAATTCTAAAGTTAGTGATGATTATAAATTAGCTAGCGATGATAAAAAACGACAACTTGATAAAGCCTTAAAAGAGCTAACTGATTTAAAAGATAGTAATTTAATTGATACCTCTATTAAAGATAAATTAGTTGAAGGAAAAACAAATAGCGATAAATCAATCAAAGCTTTAGATGGGCAAAAAAATCTTGATGCAGCTAAAAAAGCAATCGATGAGTTAACTAATTTATTGCCTAAAGATCATGAAAAAGCTAAGGATGGCATTCCAACTACTTCATTAAATGATTTAAATAAATATGTTGATGACATCGAAATAATTAATAATGAAATCAAAAAACAAAATGATTTTATTGATAAGTTACCAAATCTTTCTGATGAAGCTAAGCTGCAAGCAAAAGAAAAAATTGCTGAAGCTGTTGATTTAGACAAATCCAAAAATGAAAATATTGAAAACATTAAAAAAGTAGTTGATAATATTTTAGATATTAATAATTACTTTAAAGATTTTGAAAAAGTTATTGACAATTATTTATCAGTAAGACAAACTCCAACTTATACAGCAGCTACAAATAGTGCAGAACAAGATCAAAAATTTGTGAATGCTTTAAATGAGGTGCTTGTAAAACCAATCACTAATCCTGATGAAAATATTGTAAATCGCTTTAAAGCTGAAGTTAATGAAGATAAAATTAATGAGGTTATTACTAAAATTAAACAAGCTACTACTGACTTAAATGGAAATATCGAAGTCAATAAATTTAAAGATAAATTAATTGATATGATTGATAATGATGCAAAATATAAACATTTATCACAAGCAACTAAGGAATCATTAAAATCCAAAATTCGTGCGGTTAATCCAAATGAAAGTAATTGACGAAGTGAATTAAACGATATTCTTGCAGAAACTAAAAACATTATTACAAGAGTAAATCAAGTTTTAGCAAAAATTATCAAACTCGAAACTTTAAGTGCTACAAAATATAAAACAGAAATTAGTGAATTGAAAAAAACATTAGAACAAGATTGAACACGGCCAATCCAGCTACCTAAAGATGGTATTACTGATAATCAAAATTCTGAATCACAATCAACTAATAAATTGTGATGATTATTATCACTTTTGGGATTGATTCCACTTTCATTAGCTGCTCTTTGAGCTAAACTAAAAAAGAAAAAATAGTTATCAAAATTTTTGATCAAACTATTTTTTAGCAGCAAACAAAAAACAGAATAACACTTGCGTTTTTGCTATAAAAACCAAGCGTTATTTTTTATTCTAAAATGATTAAAAAAAATACATTAATTAAATTTAAACTGTTTTTTAAAAAAGATTTTTAATAAAGAAAAAATAAATTGAATTAAAGCAAAAACAGCCAAAATTGAAATTAATAGCTTAAAAAATTTGAGTGAAAGTGCTAAAGCTAAATTTATCGAAAAATTATGTCATATTGATATTACTCACTTAACATTAAAACAATTTAAAACAAGAATCAATAAAGAAAATAGAAAAGCCAAAACATTAAATGATAAATATATAGACTTAGTTTCGGCTTATAACAAATATAAAAATGAAATGTCAAAAACAAATTATCTTGATGCAACTGAATCTGTAAAAATAGCACAGAATACAGCAGTAAAAGTAGCTTTATCTTCAGTTCTTGATACTATAACAATACCGAGTATTACAACAAATTTAGAGGGCAAGTTTAAATTAGAAATTACTACAGCTAATGTTAATACTGCAATTAAAGCTATCCAAGATGCATTAAATAAATTTGATGGTAATGTAAATTTTGCAAAAACTAAAAATATTTTAAAAACTAAAATTAATGAAAAAGGAGAATTTGCAGTATTTAATGATATTACTAAAATAGCATTTAGTAACAAAGTAAATGCAGCTGATTCAATTGCGAAGGCTAACATCGTTAGTGATGAAGCAACAAAAATTTTAGAATATTTTAATAGTATTTCTAATACTATTAAGAAAATAAAAATTGTAAAAAACGATATTAGTTATAAATTGTCTAGTGACTCTAAAATTAAAACAGTAAACAAAATTTTAAACGACTTAGAAATTTTTAAAGAAACCAATTTATTGTCTGATTCTTCAAATACTAAATTAAAAGAATATAAAAGTCAAACAAGTCATGCTTTAGCAAATTTAGATGGCAATCAAAATTTAGAAGATGCAAAAATAAAGATTGATCATTTTGATCATTTTGCGCAAAACCAAAAAGTAATTTTAAAAGAAAATATACCAACCACTTCATTAGCTGATTTAAATAAGTATCTTGATATTTTAGAAAAAGTAAATGACAAATTAGCTAAAGAAAAATCTATTATAGATACCTTGAAAAATTTAAGTGATGAACTAAAAAAACAATTAAAAGAAGATTTAAATTTGATTGATATAAAAAACATAAATTTTAAAAATATTGAAAACATAAATTTAAATACAAAAATAGCTATTGAATTAAATTTCAAATATCATGATTTTCAACTTGCAATTGAAAATTATATTTCAATGCGTGAAACGGCAGTTTATCAAGCTTCAACTAATCAAAAACAACAAGATAAAATTGTACTTGATGCAGTTAATACAGTACTTACTGATTTTGTAAATAATTTATATATTAATTTTAAAGCAAATACTTTTAAACTGGGAACCGATATAACCAAAGTTAAAGAAGTTATGCAAATAGCTAAAACAGCAATCAAAAATTTAAATGGTGAGTTATATATTGAAGCCGCTAAAAATGAATTAGCTGAAATATTTAAAAATAGCAATAAATATAAAAATTTATCAACTACAATTAAAAATTATTTAGAAATAGAAATTAAAAAAATTAATAGTAATCAATATAATTGAAAAGAAAAATTACAAGATCTTAAAGATTATGTTGATTCACTATTAACAATAAATTAAAAATTCTTTAAAGAAAATAAACAATTTTTTAACTATTTTTAAAAATAATTATAAAGGTATAAAACATAGATAAAAAAAGTGAATTTTTTAAATATTGTAAGCCTTTCAGAAATTCTGAGAGGCTTTTCAATTTAAATTTAATTAAATTTGCTTTTTATTATATTAATAATATATGTTTGAACTTCTTGTTTTAATTTTTCAAAAGTGATTTTGAAAATATTGATAAAATTTAGTAATTTTAATTTTATGCAAAAAAATTTCTATTTCTCGATTATCTAATGAATTGCTAATTCTTGACATTAATAAGATCAAGTTTTTATTTTTTTCTATTTTTTAAAAAACAAAAAATAAATTTTCACAAAAAAATAAACCTTGAAAAGACTTAAATAAACTGAATATTAGAATTAATTTAATCTTTCTAGTTTCACTTTTTGTTTTATTTTATGTTGAAAAAATTATTTTTTAAACTTTTTTCTAAAAAACAAGCAAAAAAACAACTTAAATTTAAAATTATTATTTTTATAGCTTTTTTTGTAATAAAATTAGTAAATCTATTACAAAATATTTGCAGAAAATTTACTATTTTTTATAAAGCACATTATTTATAAATTATTTCAAAAATATTGAAAATTAATTTTGTAATAGAGTAATAGAAAAATATCAATAATATCAAAAATCAGTAGTTTAGGATCAACTAAACATAATATATTTAATATTTAGAAAAGAAATTATGAAAAATTTTAATAAGAAAAAAGTTACAAATAAGTTTTTAGCCAAAACCTCAGGACTAGTTGTATTAACTATTCCACTAGCGCTATCATTTTCATCATTAGTAGCGGCAGATAATAGCGTTTCAACAACTACAACAGCTGATGAAAAACAAGCATTAGTTAATAAAATGAAAGCAAAATTAAATGATTTACTTAAAGTTGAACCATTGAATGAATTAACTGAAAGTGTTAAATCAATAAAGTTAGAAATTGATAGTGCTAGCTCACTAGATGCTTTAACTCCAATTGAAACTAAAATTCAAGAAGTAATAAAACTAGTTACTCAGCTTAAAGTTAAAATTACTGAGCTTGAAAATGAAAAGAAAACAAATGTAAATAAATTTAATTTATCTGATGAAGCAAGAAAAGTTAAATTCGATCAAACAGTTAATAAGTTAAAAACTTTTTTAACTGAAAATTTATTTGAAAATAATAAACTTCAATTAATAGCAGATGCATTAGCAGCTACAATAGATTTATCATTAAATGGTAATTTTAATTTATCTTTTGCTATTAATCAAATTTACAATTTAGACTATTTAAGTGTATCTCAAAGATCACAAGCACTATTATTATTAAATAATGAGTCCAAAATGACTTCTAAAGAGATACTTGAAACTAATGTTCAAAGATTTAAAGATATTGATTCACAGTTAGAAAAATCAACTGTTCGTTTATATCTTTTGAGAAATTTAAGTTTAAATGCCCAAAATGTTTTCACTGATGAAATTAGGGGAATCGATATTAGCGAAATCACGGTAGCACAATTACAAACAAAAATTAATGAAATACTAGATCGAGCTAAAAAAATTAACACTAAATATACTAATTTAGAAGTTGCCTATTATGCTTATAAAAACGAAATGTCAAAAGCAAATTATATTGATGCAACTCCTGCTGTTAAAACAGCTCAAGATAAAAATGTATTGGATGCTTTAGATTCGATTTTGGAAGATGCTGTTTTACCTAGTCCTAAACAAGATTTAGTTGATAAATTTAAACCTAATATCACTGTAGAAATGATCGATGCTGCAATTGCAAAAATTAATGCCGCTTTTTCTGCATTAGATGGTAATACTAATTTAAGTAAATATAAAGCAGCAATACGTGCTAAAACTACTGCATCAGGTGAATTTTCATCACTAAGTGAGTTGACTAAAGCTGCTATCAATAGTGAAATAGCTGCAGCTAATTTTTTAGATGCTGCTGAATTAGTTGAAATCAAAGCTAATAGAGCATTGATAATTCTTAATGAAATTGATGCTACTATTAAAAAGTTAAATGAAAGTACAACTACAATTAGTTATACCTTAGCAAATGATTATCAAATTAACCAAGTTAATAAAACACTAAATGATTTAGCAGCGTTAAGAAATACTAATTTGTTGTTAAATAGCGCATCAAGAGATTCAAATTATTTAAATAACCAAGCTCAAAGAGCTTTAGATAAATTGAATGGTAATACTAATTTAAATGTCGCTAAGTCTAGGGTTGCTAGTTTTAGTCACATTCCGGCAGACCAAAATGCAAAAGCACAAAGTAGTTTGCCAACAACTTCATTATCAGATTTATTAATACGTGTGAATGATTTGGAAGAAGTTAATAATGTTATTTTAAAAAATAAATTAGCAGTAGCTGAATTAGCAAAATTAAGTGATGAATTCAGAAGTCATTTAAAATTAGCAGTAGCTGCAATTGATGTTGAAGAAACCAAGGCTAAAAACATTAGTGATTCAAACACGGTGGCTACAAAAGCGATATTGCTAAATGCAAAATATTCAGATTTTCATAATACAAGTGAAAATTACATTTCATTACATCAAACATCAGTTTATGCAGCTTCAACAAATCAAAAAGAGCAAGATGAAATTGTAATCACAGCATTAAATACTGTTCTTTCTGATATGCGGCAAGATTTGGCATTTAACTTTATTACAAATACATTTAAATATGGTACAGATATGGCAAAAGTTGAAAAAGCTATTACTGTAATTTCACAAGCAATCAAAAATTTAAATGGAGCCAAAATAATTGAAGAGACTAAAGCTAAATTACTTGAAGAATTTACAACAAATCCTAAATATCAACAATTACCAGCAGCTTCACAAGCAACTCTAGCAAAATTAATTAATGAAATTAATCCTAACCATTCGGATTGAAAAGAAAAATTACAACAGCTTTTAGACATAAGCGATAATGCAGTAAATCAATTACAAACAATTAATTCCCAAATTACATTAGCTCAAACTAATGGTGATATAAGCAAAGTTTTAGAATTACAACAATTAAAACAAGTGGATTTAGTTGCTTTAGCTTTTGATAATATTGCAACCTCACAAACAAATGCTAACAAAGCTTGATGATTCTTATCATTATTGGGATTAATTCCAGTTATTGGGGCATTGTTATTTATAAAATTCCGAAAGAAAAATAAATCATAAAAATTCATATAATGTATCAGTTTAATTGGCAATACTCAATATAACTGATATTTTTTTGTTATTTTTTAATGATTTGCTTTAAATTAGCTGTAAAAATTAAATTATTTTTTGTTTATATTTAATTTATTACTATATTAAAATTAATAAAATATCATGAAACTTTCTTTCCAATTTAACATTCCATTCTATTTTAAAATATTAAATTGTCATTAATTCCATTAACGTGCTCGACTTCTAGTTTTGATTACTCGAGGTTAAGAATATTGTGTTTATAAACATTGAAACTATTTTATAAATAAAACAAAAATGGGTACTTGGTTTGACATCTTCTATATTGTTTCATAATCCCTTAGTAACCTCTTGTTAAGTTAGAAAAAGAGCAAAAAAAGTGTAAGAAACTATATTAATTTTTTCTATTCTTTATACAATCAAAAAAACTTATATCTTCAAAGAAAGGATAGAGTTAATATTGCGTGATTTTTAATACACAAAGTTCAAGAAGCTAAGGCTAAAAAAGCTATTACAAGTGAAGCTAATATTAATGCTTTAATTAAGAATTTTAGAAATCGTGTTAATGATAGTGACTTAGAATTTAGTATAACTGATGATATTTTAGAGTTTATTTATTTTAGGGCTAGGTGAGAAAAAAACAACCTCTAAATATACATATTTAAATAAATATAATCAAATTATTCTCGAATAAAAAATTGGCATCTTTATTAATATTACAAAAAGCTGAAAATAATGTTGAAGAAAAAGCTTAAATTGTAGTTCAAATATTAGTTGATAATTTTGAATTTTAAGTACTTGAAAATTTATACAAAAAACAGAGTCATACAACTCTGTTTTTTGTAAAATGATTTTAATTTGTTTTTAATAATTTTCATAATGATTTTAAATAAAAATAAGCTGAAAAAAAACTAAAAAACAAAGCTATAAATACTGGAATTTGCAATACTCAATAATGAGTGTTGAAGTTTTGATCATTTGAATATTCAAAAATAATATATGAAAAAATAAAAATAATCATAATGGCAAATGTTTGGGTTAAAGTTTTTAACTTTCCTCATTTTGAGGCAGCTACTTCAATTTTTTGACTAGCATAGAAGATTCGTACACCATCAACTGTAATATCACGTAAAATGAATAGCACAACTATGTATACAGGAATAGTTGTAAAAGCAGCAAAAAAAATTAATGTTGTATTAATTAAAATTTTATCACCAATGGGATCAAAAATTTTTCCAAAATTTGAAACTGTTTTAAATTTTCTTGCAAGATAACCATCTAAAAAATCAGTAAAAATAGCAACTACAAAAATTCCGAAAGTTAATCAATAAGCTCAAAGATTCCCTAAATAATAAAACACAATTAAGAAGGCAATAAATGGGATGACTAATACAATCCGTAAAATTGTGAGTATATTAGGTAAATTTTTAAACTTCATAGTTTTCAAATCTATCAATTTTTTCATTAACTAATCTACTAACTTCAATACGAGTTTTTTCATAATCTTCGTTGTCTTTCAAATGTTGTTCTTGTTTTTGAAAATAATCAATTTCAATTGCACATTTATTTTTTCACAAGTTGCTTTTAGTAGCTTTTAAATTATTAATATATTCATGTGCTTCACGAACATTTTCTTTAAAGTCTTCATTTTGAAAGTATGTGTCATAATTTGTGGTTTTTTGAGCTTCATTTAATAATTCTTTAGCAATATTATTGATGTCACCCATTTTATATTTTCCGATTGAAACCACAAAGTTATCTAATAATTCTTGATTTTTGCGAATCACAATGTTAACTCAAGCAATAATTTCATTTTTAGCTTGGGATTGAGCAATTTCAAATTCAGCTTTTAGCTTTTTAGCTTTTTGGGTTTTACGCACATTTGAAACTCATACAAAAATTAAGTAAAAAAGAATTAAACCAACCAATACTCCTAAAATAATATATGTTTCCATTTAGCCTCCTTATTTAATATTTATTTCCTTTAATAATAAAAAAATAACCATTTCATAATGTATTTAAAATGAAATGGTTGGTAATTATGAATTATTTAAAAAGATCTTTAATTTTTTGTCAAAATGATTTATGTTGTTTATGTTCTTTCATTGCTTCATATTTTGATTCAATATCCAATGTTGAAGTGCTTCTTTGAAATTTATTTTCCACAGCTTCAATACCCGGTAAGTCTTTACCTTCTAAAAATTCGATTGCAGCTCCACCACCAGTTGAAATATGACTAAAGTTTCCTTCTAGACCTAAACTTTCGATTGCAGCGACTGAATCACCACCACCAACTACTGTATAAGCGCCATTTAATTTACCAATTGCTTGAGCTATAGCTTCAGTTCCTTTTCTAAAGTTAGTAAATTCAGTTACTCCCATTGGTCCATTTCATAAAACAGTTTTAGCATCTTTTAAAACATCTTCAAATAGTTGGATTGTTCCGGAAGCAATATCTAACCCCATGTAACCATTAGGAATATTTGCTGGATCTTTTTTATTAACAACTCTTTTGCTATCTTCGAATTTTTTAGTTAAAGCATGATCAATTGGTAAAACAATTTTGTCACCATATTTTGCTAAATAACTTTTTGCCAATTCTACTTGATCCATTTCAATTAATGAGTCACCAACTTTTTCTCCTTTAGCTAGTTTAAAGGTAAATGCCATTCCACCACCAATTAAAACTTTATCAGCAACTTTCAATAATGAGTCAAGCACCTTAATTTTATCCGAAACTTTCGCTCCTCCAATAATTGCTACAAATGGATGCTCAGGATTTTTTAAAACTTTTGAAAGTGCTAAGACTTCTTTTTCTAATAAATAACCCATTGCTGATTCTTTGATATGTGTTGCAATTCCGACATTTGAAGCGTGTGAACGATGCGCAGTTCCAAAAGCATCATTAATAAAAACATCACCTAAACTTGCTCAATATTTACCTAACTCAGAGTCATTTTTTGATTCAGCTTTGTTATTTAAATCTTCAAAACGAGTATTTTGTACTAATAAAATATCGCCGTTTTGTAAATTTTTAATTGCTGTTTCTAATTTGTTGCCGCGTGTTTGGTTTACAAAATAAACTTTTCTACCCATTAATTTTTCTAATTCTTTAGCCACAACCACTAAGGATTTGTTTTTTTTATCTTCTTCTGTTTTAACTCGCCCAAGGTGTGAAAAAAGCACTGCCTTTCCACCTTCTTTTACGACTTTTTCAATTGTCGGGATCGCTGCTTTAATACGTTTATTTGAAGTAATCACACCATCTTTTAATGGAACATTAAAATCTTCTCTAACTAAAACAACTTTTCCATGTAAATCTAAATCATCAATAGTTTTTTTCATAAAATATTTTATTTCCTCTTTATGCAGTTTTTTTGACTTTATTTCATAATTTTTAGCAAAAATCAATTATGAAATTTTTTAATTTATAAATTATATAAAAATTTTGTGAATTTGTTTTAATTTCAAACTATTCTATTAATGTATAATTAAAAAACAAATTAGTTAAAATCATTTATTTTTTGTAAAAAAATGATTAAAATTCTTAAAAATTTTTACTAAAGTAATTAGCTATGAAAGAAATTAAATTATGAATGAATTATTAATTGTTATTACTGTTTTTGCTGTTGTTAATTTCATTTTTAATATTTTAGTAGTAGGTTATTTTGTGGTTCGAAAAATAAATCACAATCGCAAACCACATTCTAAAATTGGAAAAACTACAAAAGCAAGTTTAATTTTTAATTTAGAAAAAGCTATTCGGGAATTATCTAAAACTAAAACCGGAGCTTTAATTACAATTCAAGGTAATGAAAGTTTAGATAATTTACGAACTGATGGAGTTGAAATTAATGCCAATATTTCTTCCGATATTTTAATTTCGATTTTTAATAAACACTCACCATTGCATGATGGGGCAGTGATTATTCAAAATAATCGAATTGTTTATGCTTCTACATATTTTAAAATTACCGGAAAATCAATTAGCAATAAATATGGAGCGCGTCATCGTGCAGCAATGGGTATTAGCGAACAATCTGATTCAGTAACAATTGTTATTTCTGAAACTAATGGAAATATTGGTTTTGCTAAAGCTGGAAATTTCAAAACTGTGGCAGCTAAAGATATCCAACAGGTTTTAAATGAATACATTTAATCTTGTTCACTAACATTTAAATTTTATAATGGTTAAAAAAAAGGGGAGGGGTAAAATGACTTTAAAAGAAGCGATTGCAAAGCGTGATATTGAATTTATTCGTAAATATTCTAAAATTACCCCTGTTTCAGAAATTGCTAAGCTTTTAGAGCAATTAGATGATGTGGAAAGTGTTATTTTTTTTCGTTTGCTAAGCACAGATATATCAGGTGAGGTATTTTCTTATTTGTCACCAGAAGTTAAGAAAAATTTAATTAATAATTTTTCCGATAATATGATTTCGAAAGTTTTAGATGAACTTTACACTGATGAAATTGCTGACTTATTAGAAGAAATGCCAGTTAATTTAACAAAACGGATTTTAAAAAATACTGATAAAGAAACCCGAAATGATTTAAATCGAATTCTAAAGTATAGTGATGATGTTGTAGGTTCGATTATGTCAATCGATATTGTTACACTTGATGAGAAATTTTCATGTGCTAAAGCATTAAATAAAATTCGTGAAAATCGTGATGAAGCTGAACTTGTGCGTTATTACTATGTAGTAGATAAAAAAAACTATTTAAAAGGAACGGTAACGTTGGAAAACCTAGTGTTCAGTGATCCTAAAGTTAAAATTGCAAAATTAATTACTCCAGTACCTTTTATTCGAACACATGATAAAAAAGAAACTGCAGCTTTAGTTTTTGCCGAAAATGATTTAGATGTTTTGCCGGTTATTAACACTTCTAAAATTGTTGTGGGAATGGTTACAGCGGACGATATTATTGATGTTTTGCAAGAAGAAGCAACAGAAGATATGTATAAAATGGCCGGAATTAGTTCCAAAAAGCATGAAACTAGTTATTTAAAAACTCCAATTCGTGATCTAGTTAATTCTCGGGTAATTTGACTTTTAATTTTAATGATTGGTTCAACTCTATCGCAAATTGTAATTGATAAATTTACTGGAGCTATTGATGGATTAGATATTTTAAAAACGCGTGGATTAGCAATTTTTGTAGGAACAATTGTTTCAATTATTCCGGTTATTGCAGGATCCGCAGGAAATGCAGGTTCCCAAGCGGCGACAACAATTACACGAGCAATTTCGTTAGGAGAAATTGAACGAAATAGTTTATTGAAAAAAGTTTTAATGAAAGAATTTTTAATTGGTTTAATTATTGGGGCAATTTTAATGGTTGCTAACTTTGTGCGTTTAATCCTTTACTTTTTAGCTACAAAAGAATTATTAGATAATAGGCCACTAAATGAGGTGAATCAAGCAACTCAAATTGTCCATTCAACAATGCCATATTGAAATGGAATTTTAATTATTTCAGCAGCAGCATCATTTGCAATGATGCTTGTAATTGTTTTTTCAAAATTTTTAGGTTCATTAATACCACTTATTGCTTCACGTTTAGGGAAAGATCCAGCGGTTATGTCAG
Organism: Mycoplasma pogonae; assembly: GCF_054170725.1. Lineage (NCBI taxonomy): Bacteria > Bacillati > Mycoplasmatota > Mollicutes > Mycoplasmatales > Mycoplasmataceae > Mycoplasma > Mycoplasma pogonae. The sequence goes on from NZ_JBSWZS010000015.1 coordinate 18,637, forward strand.
CTCCAATTTTAGCGACTCTAACTGATGCAACTTCAACATTTATTTTCTTTGGAATTACTATTTCAATTTTTATGTTAATTCCGTTTTAAAAATTATTAAAAGTTAAAAATAATTTTAAAAAAAATAAAAATATTATATAATTTATAAGCTTGTTTTCACATGGGACAGTACTCAAGCCGGTCGAAGAGGACACACTGCTAATGTGTTAGGGGAGGCAACTCCCGCGGAGGTTCGAATCCTCTCTGTCCCGCCATTTTTGCATAAATTTGTTTATCCGATTAAAAATTTTAAAACAACTTTAGGCAAAAGTGGCTTTTTTTTGTAAAAAATTACAATTTTCACACTGTTTCTAATTGAAAAATATACAATATTTAGAAGAGGTAAAAATATGGAACAAAAAATTAAAAAAATTGCAGTTTTAACATCCGGAGGAGATGCTCCAGGAATGAATAATGCTATTCGCGGTGTTGTTAAGCGCGCTTTAGCATCAGGAATTGATACTTATTTAGTTTATGAAGGCTATAAAGGATTATTGGAAGAAAGATTTGTTAATGCTAAAGATATTGATGTTGATCAATATTTAGCAAAAGGTGGAACTTTCATTTATTCAGCCCGTTATCCAGAATTCAAACAGCCTGAAGTGCGTCAAAAGGCAAAAGAAATTTTAGCATCTCATCACATTGATGCACTAGTAGTAATTGGTGGCGATGGTTCATATATGGGTGCACAATTAATGCATGAGTTAGGCGTAAAAACAATCGCCCTACCCGGAACAATTGATAACGATATTGCTTCAAGTGATTTTACAATTGGTTATGATACAGCGCTAAATAACATTGTTCATGCAGTTGATGCTTTAAGAGATACCGCTAATTCACATAACCGATTTATGTTAGTTGAAGTTATGGGACATGGATGTGGTGATTTGGCACTATACTCAGGATTAGCAACGGGTGCTGAAATTATTATTACTAATGAATCACAGTTAACCAAAGAGCAAATTGCTGAAATTGTTAGAGAACAAATGATTGTCAAACAAAAACGTAGTGTAATTGCAATTGTTAGTGAATTTATTTTCAAAGATTTAAAAGAAATCGCTAAGTATGTCGAAGAAAAAACTGGAATTGTTTCGCGAGCAATGGAACTTGAACACATTCAGCGTGGAGGTGTTCCAACAGCGCAAGAACGAATTCTATCTACCCAACTAGGAATGGAAGCAGTAAATTTTCTATTAACTGGGCAATCAGGTTTAGCTGTAGGAATTATTAGTAACAAAATTGTGGGTACACCGATTTTAGAAGCTTTAAAAATGAAGGGTGAATCACGTGCTGAAAAAGCTGCTGAATTTAATAAATTAAATCAAGCTTAAAAAAGCATTTTAACATTTTATTAAAAACTTCAAATTATATAAATTTTGAAGTTTTTTTTATTTTCTATGACTAAATTTAAAAAACTTATTTTGCTTGAATTAGGCTTTTGCTTATATGTTATAATAAAAAACATGGAAAAACAGATGTATAATTCACTTCAGAAAATTAAGGATAATTATAATCACCTTAATAAATTGCAACAACAGCAAGAGATTCTTGAAGACATTAAAAAATATAATCAAATAAGTAGTGAAATGGCGTCAATTGAAGACATCGTCACTGCTTTTAATCAATACCAAGTATATGAAACAAATTTAGTAGAAGCAAAACAATTATTAGAAACTGAAAAAGATCCGGAATTATTAAATTTTACACGAAGTGAAATCACAGAGCTAGAAGAAAAGTTAACTAATCTTGAACAAGAATTATTAGTTTTATTACTTCCTAAGGATGCCAATGATGAGCGTAATGTAATCATGGAAATTCGTGGCGCAGCTGGTGGTGATGAGGCTAATATTTTTGCTGGTGACTTATTTAGAATGTATAGTAAGTGAGCTGATGCTAATAAAATGAAAATTAAAATTCTTGATTCCGATCAAGCTCGTTCTGGCGGATTTACGCAAATAGTATTTTTAGTGTCCGGCCACAAAGCTTATTCCAAACTTAAATATGAAGCTGGAGTACATCGGGTACAACGGGTGCCAGAAACAGAAACTCAAGGTAGAATCCACACTTCAACAGCAACAGTTACTGTAATGCCTGAAGTCGATGATAATATTGAAATTGAAATCAATCCTAAAGATTTAAAAGTAGATACATATCGTTCCTCTGGGGCTGGAGGTCAAAGTGTTAATACAACTGATTCGGCAGTGCGAATAACCCACATTCCAACAGGGATTATTGCCACTTCACAAGATGGAAGAAGTCAAATTGACAACCGTGAATTAGCATTAAAAGTGTTAAAATCACGTATTTATGAACAAGAAGTACAAAAATTAAAAGATCAGGATGCTGCTTATCGAAAATTAGCAGGTTCTGGAGCGCGAAGTGAAAAAATTCGAACATATAACTATCCCCAAGATCGGGTAACGGATCATCGAATTGGGTTTTCAACTTCCTTAAAAAATATTATTATGGGTAATATCAATCCTTTAATTGATGCATTATTAGCTGAAGAGCAAGCTGAAAAAATTAAGTACACAAAAATTTAAGTATGATTGACCCAAAAATTTTATTAAAAGAGAAACAACGTTATAATTTGCCACTTGAAGTTTCGCAACAAGAATTAAAGTTATTAGCTAAAGATACACCAGTTCAAAAAATTATTGGCTACATCGAAATGCAAAATGTTGTAATCAATTTACAACATCAGGTTTTAATTCCACGTTATGAAACAGAAGAAGTTATTTTAAAAGCACTAGAATATATTAGACCCGGGGCAGAGGTTTTAGATTTATGTTGTGGTTCGGGATTTATCGGCTTAGCTCTTGCTAAAAACTCTTTAGCTAGCAAGGTTATACTTAGTGATATCGATCCTGAAGCAATTGCACAGAGTCAATATAACGCTGATTTAAATTACTTAAATGTAGAAATCATTCATTCAGATTTATTTGCTAATATTAACCAAAAATTTGATGTTATCGTTTCCAATCCCCCATATATTCCCAATGGCATAAAATTAAGTGCTTCAGTTCTAAATTTTGAACCACACCATGCATTGTTTGCTAGTGAAAATGGAAATTATTTTTATCAAAAAATTATTAGTCAAGCAAATCAATATTTAAAACCGGGTGGGTTAATTATTTTTGAAATATCACATTGAAATTTAGCTTTTTTCAAGAACATTTCTAATTGTCAAATTTTTAAAGATATCAATGACAAACCACGAATTGCAGTTGTTAGTTATAGCTAACAATTTTTTATTTTTTATCCTATAAAATCACAAAATCAAAGATCTCAAAAAGCGATTAAAAAATTGTTTTTAAATTTCAAAAAAAATGCTAGAATTATATAGCACTAGCCAACTGCTACTTTTAAAAAAAGTAGAGGAAAGTCCGTACTGGCACCACCTGCGATGGTGGTAGTGATCATGTTAGGTCTAATAAACCTAAGCCTAGACGACAAGTGCCACAGAGACGAGCTGATTAAGTTCAGGTGAAACGCGGTAAACTCCATGAGTCAGAAACCCAAATTTTGGTAGGGGAGCTCAAACAAGGGAATTGAACTGAGTTTGGGAGTTAATAGTAACTAGATAAATAGTTGGCATCAATTTTTTTTGATACAGAATACGGCTTATTGTGCAACCATTCCAGCAAACGTTGGAATGTTTTTATTATTTTTTTTGCATAAAAAAACTTTCATGTTGGAAGTTTAAAACTATTTATTATTTAGAGCTGCATTACGCTTTTGATTTATTAAGTTATAAATTGCACGTCAACCATAACCTAGTGCAATTACTACAAAGTAACTCAAAATCGGTAATAATCCTTGTCATAGTTTACGATAATCTACTTCTTTACCATTAACTGCATCTTCGATTAAAAGCATAATTGGTGAAAATAAGTATCCAAGTAAAATAAATGCAATTAAAACCATTGCAACAACAAAAATAATTTTTTCATATGATTTTAGCTGAATTTCACCACGCTTGTTTTGAATCATAACAATTAATACAGTTCCGAAATATTGTACTAAAAAAGCAATTGTTCCACTATTTAAGACAGCTGAAAAACTGTCATTAATATTTAATGCTCTAGGAATGATGTTTAGTAAAATCATTGAAGTAATAATAGTAAAAATTACTAAAATTGTGATTCGTGAATATTCACCATTTTTATTTTTAGTATTCAATGAACTTGGGAAAAAACGATCTTCAACCATTGGAACAATGTAACGATTGTAAGAATAAACTGAAGAAATGGATCCAGAAACTCTATTAAAGAAAATTCCAATTGAAAAAATGATAATCCCGGCTACATTTCATGTTTTTCTAAATAATCCTAAAAATAACTCTAATTTTTCATTTGGATTATTTTTAAAGGAATTTAAATTTAAAAACATAGCAATAATATAAAATAAAAAATAAAATCCAACAATTAATCCAAACATAATCATTAAGATACGCTTCATTTTTGTACCTTTAGTATCAGGGGCAATTGTTACTAAACTTTCATATCCACCATAAGCATAAATAAAAGAAATAGTTGTACTTACAATAATTGCAAAACTGGATAATGGACTTGATAAAAAAGATTCTGATAGTGATTCGCCACTAAAATTTTGACTAATATTATTTTGTTGTATAGCATAAATAATTGCAAAAATAACTCCTAAAAAAATTGTTATCCATTTCATAAAAGCTGATAAAAATACTAAAAATTTAGTTGTTTTTAATCCAAATAACACTGAAGAAATTAAAATAATAAAAATTAGAACTGATAAAACCTGTCACATAATATTTAATTGATATTCTGACATGCTTGATCCATTAGCAATTATTGATGGGTTAGCACTTTCTAAAATTTTCGATAGAAAAAGTGGACTAACAGCCGAAAAAAGTGGGATTTGAGCAATTTGATTAAACCCAAAGAAAAATGACCCTTCCTTACCAAATGTTTTTTTAGCATAGTAATAAGTTCCGCCAAAAGCATTGTTGTATTTGTGTGATGCTTGAGCGAAAGCTAAAGAAGAACCTAATGCAATAAGTGCTGTTAAAGCAAAGACTAGAATTCCTCAGTAACTTAAATTAATTACTGATGCAATAGTAGCAATAAATCCAAAACCCACAACATAATTAAAACCAAACAAGAAAAATTGGCGCTTTGTGAATTTTGAGCTGCTATTTGACTTTTTATTTTTTGAAAAAGCTGCGCTTATATTAAATTTCATAACACATATTTTATAGAAAAAATTATAATTTAATAGTTTTTTATTAATAAAAAAGCACTTTTTATAAAATTTAGTGCTTTTTAAGATGAAAATTTAGTTTTTAAAAACTCATTACTTTCTAAATAATAGTTTAAATCAATTTTTTGCCCTTTATAATGAATCCGTTTAAAAATTTGATTTGCTATGTTTTCAAAATCAATTTTTTGTGATTTGCTAAAGCGTTCAAAATGAATTCTATCAATTGCAATAAAAGTTTTTTTATTAGCTTCACTCCGATAGTTAATAATTTCTAAAAAAATTGCTAAAAATCATTCATTTTTAACATTGTTTGCAAGCATAAATAAATCATCAATTAACAAAACATCAACATCTTTCATTTTATTAGCAATATCATTTTTATTTGCAAAGCCATTACTAGTAAAAAAGTTTTTTAAGTCCAAGCTATTAATGTAGGCGGTTGTAAAATCTTTTTTAGCCCAATAAATTGCTAAGTATTTTAAAAATGAAGTTTTGCCATTAAATTCATTTGACACAACATAAAAAATAGCATTAGGAGAAACATCTAACAAACTCATTAAATTAGTCCATTTTTTTTGCTGTTTTTCATAAATTTGCTCATCAAATTCAAAAAAACTAGTAAATCAAATATTATCCTTATATTTATTAGCTAATTTTTTAGGGGTGGACTCATAATAACGAAAAAAATTACCAGCTTCAGAAATTTTAAAATTAGTATACATATCTAATTCGGGGTCATATTCTTGCAATGCCATTTCAATCAAAATATCAATGTTATCAATTAAAACTTTTTTCAAGAAATTTTTGTCTTTGTCACTAAAATGTTTTTTAATTTTTACTAATGCATTATTAATTCGAGGAATTATAGCAATTGTAGAGATGATTTTATAAGCATTCTCATCATTTTCGTTTTCAGCTAAAATGCTAATTAAATCTAGAATTTCCTGTTGTGATGGTATTTTTCTTTTACTGGGAGCCACTATTTATCTACCTTTAATTGTTCTAATAATTCATCAATATTAGTAAAATCAGTATTAATTATGTCATTATTTTGATTTGAAACTGAATCATTAGTAGCGAAAATATCTAAGCTAATATTTTTGTCTTCTTGCTGCGACTGATTAAATGAGCTACTAAATAAATCATTAGTTTCATAACTAAATTGATATTTTGGCTTGTTATTGTTAACAAATTTATTGTTTTTTTGAAAAAAAGTTTCTTGTAATTCATTATAGACATCAGCTGCACTAGTAATTCCTTTATCTAAATAAGATAAGGCAATTTTGTTAATATAATTAAAATTAATTTTACCTTGATTGACAGCATTGCTAAAATCAATAAAATAGCAAATTGCAGTTTCACTAAAGCCCTTTTCTAATAATTGCTTAATTATTTGTTTTGATGAAGGCGCAATTGGGCGGTTTACAACTTTAAAATAATGGTTATAAACTTGCGCTCCTATTTCTGTATCTTGTTCTTGTTTTTTTTCTAGTAAATTTGATTCATTGTTAATAATAGTTGCTGACTGAGATATAATAGCTGGCTTAGTCATTTTTCTCAATTCATCTAAATCCATTTTAAAAATGTCATAAAAACGCTTAGTTTTATCACTATACTTACTTTTATCAAAATAATAATTTAAATTAGCAATTAAAAGTTTTTCTAAGTGCTGCATACCAATTTTTTTAGCAATTTGGTTACTGATAATTTTATTTTCATTAATAGCTTTGGCATCGAGTGGTTTATTTAATTCAAATAAAGCATTATTATAAGAATCACTTTCATAATAACGAATTAAACCAACTGCTTCAAGTTTGTCTTTGGCTTCTAAAATTTGTTTTTTAGCCAATCCAGTCTCTAAAATCATGCTTTCAAACTCATAAAAATCATTATAAGCTTTTTGTGATTGTGTTAGATCTACTAAATATTGGTATAAAGTAATGGCTTTTGTTCCTAAAAAAGGCAAATAAAAAGTACGCAAATTCTTAGTATCTTTACAATCAATTTTTTGTTTTGTTTCAATAAAAAAAGTTGTATATTTCATTTTTATTAACCTTTCAAATGGAGCTTTGGTTTTAAAGTGTATCTAAATTTTAAGACAGATTTATTTTGCTGACTTAAAAAAATTAAAAATAATATTTTATTTAAAACTTATACACACACTTAATCACAATGAATTGCAATTTTAAGCATCTAGAGGCTTTTATTTAAAGGGTTTTAAAAAGTTATCCACATCAAAAATTTGTTAAAAATGTGTTTATTATGTATTAGTCAAAATAATCGAAATAAAGTTAAAAAAAAGTCATTATTTATGACTTTTTTCCAACTTGTTATTTTTAATTTTATGGGTTAATAAACTTTTGAAAATAATTGTATTAGTAATTAGGATAATGTTAGATAATATCATTAAAATTGCTCCAATTCAAGGCATGATTGCACCTAATAATGCCAAAGGTATTACTAAGACATTAAAAATTAATGCTCAACCAAAATTCATTTTAATTGTTTTTAATGTTTTTTGAGCGATGTAAATGGCATTATCTAGTGCAGTTAATGAATTTTCCATTAGTGATATATCAGCAAAATTGTTTACCAAATCAGATCCTGAAGCATAAGCGATTCCCAAATCAGCTGATTTAATTGCTAATACATCATTAATTCCATCACCAACAAAAATAGTTAGTCCTTTTGCTTTAAAATTTTCAACAATTTCTAATTTAGTTTCCGGACTAACATTACCATAGTAAAAATTGATTCCTAATTTTTTAGCAACATGTTCAACAACATCGGCATTATCGCCTGAGGCCATAATAGTTTTAATGTTACGAGCTTTTACATTTTTAAAAAAATGGTAAGCATCAGATTTGATAGCATCACTAACTTCATATACTCCTTCAATCACTTTATTTTTTGCAATTGCTACAAAACTAGCAACAATTTTTTTAGTATCTAATTTAACATTATCCTGATAATTATTATGTAGCATTTTAGTGTAAGCTGCTAATTCATAAGTATCTTTTCCAGCTTGGGCAATAATACCATATCCAGGCACTTCTTGTTGTTCAAAATTATGAGGGCTTTCAAAGTTTTGATAATTTACAATTGCTTGTGAAAATGGGTGATTAGAATTGAAAGCTAATTCATAAGCTAATTTTTGATATTGTGAATCACCGTAGTAATTTTTAACTTGTGGTTTACCTTCGGTGATAGTTCCCGTTTTATCAAAAATGATATATTGCACTTTATTTAATTTTTCATAAACATCAGCTGAAGCAAATAAAATTTTATTTTTTGAAGCAACATAAGAAGCTGAATAAATTGCAGCTGGAGCAGCAATACCAAAAGCACAAGGACAAGCAATCACAATTACACTCACTGCCACTCAAGCGGCGATGGCATAAGCTGATTCTTGATTTAGATTTGGCCCATGATAAATGCTTGGAATTAATGGTTGGTGGTAAACATTAATTCACACTGCTCATAAAATGAAAGTAAAGATAGCAATTAGTAAAATTGTGGGAATAAATAATTTAACAATTTTTTCACTTACACGTTGAATTTTAGTTTTTGAAGAAACGATTGTTTCCAACTTATTAATAATTCGTCTTAAAGTTGAATCATTAGCAGTATGAGTTACTTCAATCTCTAAGGCACCAGTTAAATTTTGAGTCCCCGAAATCACTGCTGAACCATTTTCAACAACTCGAGGTATAGTTTCACCAGTTAAAAATAATGTGTTAATTTCGCTTTTACCTTTAACAATCAACCCGTCAACGGGAATGTTTTCGCCTGGTTTAACAACAATAATATTACCAACTACTAATTTTGAGGCTAAAACTTGGCGAATTTCGCCATCTTCCAATAAATTAGCATAGCGATTTTGTAATTTTAATAACTCACCAATTCCAATACTAGAATTTTTCATAATTCGGTTTTCTAACCAATGTCCTAAAGTCACAAATGTAATTAAAGCAATTGGTACTTCTCAAAATTCCATTCCAATGCCAGATAAGCCATTATTAGTTAATTTAATAATGGTAATAATTAAAGAATAGAAATAAGTGATATGAGCTCCTAGAGCAATTAATAAATCCATATTAAAGCTTAGTTTGAAAGCCATTTTATAATTTTTAAAAAAATTAATTGAAACAACAAAAATTACAAATGTATTAATTACTAATAAAATTAAAAAAAATCATTTAGGAATTTGATGTTCAATAATTTGATGATCAATTAGCATGATAATCATCAATGCTAAAAAAGGTAAAAATAAAATAACTAAAGTAATTAAATTGACATTAGGTTTTTGAAAAAATATATAAATTTTTTTCAAAAAATTAATACTCTTCTGCACTGTAACCAGCCTCTTTAACAAGTTCAATGATAAAATCATTTGAGTATTTTTCTTCATCAGCTTTAACAGTTAAAATTTTTTCCACTACATTAACTGAGTATTCAATATCTGGGTATTTGGCAAAAACTTTTTCAATGTGACTTTTACATGAAGCACAAGAAATAGCTAATAAAAAGTAACGACTATTCATAATAATAAACTCCTATTTTTGTGAATGACACTGACATAAATATTGAAAGTTTTCAGGAGCATTAATGATGTTTGTCATTAATGCTCTAAATTGAGCCCGAATTGTATCTTCAAGATAATAATAAACATTGCGATTAACTTTATAGCTATTAATAACTTTCATTTTTTTTAAACTATTTAGAGCACGCGAAACATTAGGTTGGGAATCACGATTCCTCTCAATAAATGTTGTGACATTGCAATTCCGACATTGACAGCTATAAAGGTGTAACAATATTTTATAATTTACCGGGTTTGATAAAACTTTAATAAAATCATATGCATTCATGACAATTATTATATAACAAAATTGTTATATATAAAAATAAAATTAATTTTTTAATTTTGGATGATAGTAGTAATCGATCATGCAAAAATAAAAGCACCCAAATTATGAGTGCTTTAGAGTTATAAATTTTCAAAAATAATAAATAATATTAAATATTAATTTAATTTTAATATAAGCTATAAAAATGTTTTAAATTTTTTTTTATTTAGAATTTTTAAAATTAGCCATTCAATTACCTTTGTAAATATTGCTAGGACTTAGTTTTTCTTCAATATCTTTTCCTAAGAATAAATAAGCTAGCAAAACAGCAAGTTGATCTTCATTTGTTACATTTTCCAATATTTTTTCAAGATTTTTTTTGATATACAAGTCATTTTCGCCATTAGCAGATAAAATTTTTTGAATATAATCTTTTTCTGTAATTGATAAATTGTGATTTAGGTTTAATAGTAAAAAAGTTGTTTCAAAAGTATTTGGGTCACTTACATTAAGTATTTTTTCACTAAATATTAAAGCTTTGTTGTCTTCGATAAATTTTTCAAATGCTATTTTATCAAAATCTTTGTAATTAATTATCTCACTAATTTTTTTTAAATATAAAATTTCATAAAGATTCTTAGCACTTAAATTTAAATCAAATTTATTAATATTTTTT